>JAWOIM010000191.1:0-3525 GCA_046484685.1 Chloroflexota bacterium
CGTATGGTGGCTCCACCACGCCAGCGATTGTGGGCCACACCCGATGAACTGGGTTTGCTTTACGAAACGGTACAGTTTCCGGCTCAGGATGGGCTGCGGCTGTCGGGCTGGTTTGTGCCCGCCCCAACCGACTCGCGCCGTAAAAACGGGACGGTTGTCCTGGTTCACGGCTGGCCCTGGAACCGGCTGGGGGATACGGCCGAAGATGTAATAGCTAACTTGACAGGCAGCACGCCGGTCGATATGCTGCGCCTGCTCTACAGCCTGCACCAGGAAGGTTTCCACGTGTTGACCTTTGATCTGCGTAATCATGGGGAGAGCGCGGCTGCCCCTCCGGTCACCTTTGGTCGGGACGAGGCCAAGGATTTGCTGGGGGCGTTGGCTTATTTGAAGGGTCGCACCGATGTAGATCCGGATCGCATTGGGGTGGTGGGTTTTTCGATGGGGGCCAACGCGCTGCTCTATACGCTGGCCAAGAGTGACCAGATTCGGGCGGGCGTAGCCGTGCAGCCTACGAGTGTCTCTGTTTTTGCCCATCGTTTTGGTGCGGATCTCTTTGGCCCCCTGGGGAAACTGATTGTGCCCCTGGCCGAGCTGTTTTACCGCCTGGAGGGTGGGCCGACACTGGCTTCGATTCGACCGGCAACGGCCGTTTCTCGCGCTTATCCTGTTCCCGTCCTTTATGTACAGGGGCTGGGGGACCGCTGGGGCAGCGCAGAGGATGTGGCCCATATGGCCGCCGCCACGGTTAACGCCCACGGCCCGCTCCTGGTAGAGACCAGTCATCGTTTTGGCGGCTACCAATATGCCGTCGATAACCCAAAAATTATCGCCGCCTTCTTCGAGGAGCATTTTCCGGAATAGGTAATTTTCGCCGCCAGGCAGAAGACCAGAAACGCGGAGAACAACTTTTTGGTATAAGCTTTCTTTGCCTATGGTTTCCGGGTAGTGTTGGTGCGTCATCTCAATGATCACTGACTGCTGCTTTTGGCTGGCGAATGGTAACGGGCGTTTGCCAGCAAACGGGCCAGCCTCGCGCGCAGCGCGATCAAATTTTCTCGGCGCGGCCGGAATGGTCCAATCTCCAAGATTGGACCATTTTCAGGGTGTCACCGTGTTTCGATCTCCGTTCTCCTTTCGCGCTTGACTTGGCATATTGGTTACGTTATCGTAATAGCATGAGTAACAATGTAGCAATGATGGGGAGGAAGCTGTAGCCGCGGTTTCTTACCGCGTTTCCCAGGGGCGAGGTAAGGATACCTCGGCTACAAAATGGAATTCTCCAACAAACTGCTAGGAACTACAAGGTGTCGGCAGGTGGATGCCACCCCGCTTCAACCCACAGCCGTCTGGCGGCTACACTATCAGGATGATTCATATTGAGGGCCGTCACGGTGGCCCGTCCTTTGGGCGTTAACCCGGCAATCACAGCCCCTTCCTCTAGCCAAACAAAATGTTCTATCCAACTATCCAGGCGGGGGTTAAAAAAGGAAACGCTTTCCCCTGATTCGGGATCAGCGTCGTGAGTGCGGTCAGATTTGGCTCCGCTGCACGTGGGACAGGCCAGAAACATCATAACCCCGCTGCTTGAGCAAAACGGCCGCTTGCGCCCGGATCAACACGGTTTCCCGGTATAATGTTTCCAGCGCTTCCATTTCATGCTGCTCTTCTTCTGACAATGACTCTTGGCGTTGACGTTTGTGATGCAAGCTTTCCAACTGTTCGCGCTGCTTGTTGGTTAAAGTGCCACGTGCAGCTTGCCATAAGGCAGCATCGTTCAAGTAAGCCATTTGGGATAGGGCTGACCGAAACTGCGGAGCCGTTTCAGAACTACCGAGTGTAGGAGCAACGGCGCTAATGGCTTCAACTAAAAGCTCATCCATGGACCGGGCACTTTTTTGAGACGCCTGCTTGATTTCTTTGTAAACCTTATCAGGTAAGTTAACCGTTACAGAATGCATTTTATCGCTCCTCACTTGGTCATGGGCCACTCTTTGAATGGTTTTCATTATGCCACCATTGTACTAACCGGGAAAGAGATGGGCAACCGGGGATATTTCCGTAAATGTCACCCATAAATCCAAATCGCTGACCGCGGTTTGCTCGGCACGCACATAGGAGCCAAAGGTTTGCAGGGTATCAACGTGGTCTTTTTGCCGCAGTTGGGGCAGGTGTTGGCGCAAGACTTCGACTATTTCCAAAAAAGTCGGTGACGTTTCCATGTTTGGATTATAATCCTATCATACCGCTTTAACCAACCGTTTGAGACGTGGGTTACGTTCGCTGTAGACAAATGTGGGTCTCTGACAAATCGTGTGTGGTAGGGGCAGTGCCTTGTGCCTGCCCATCGAGGGCAACCACAAGGGTATGCCCCTACAGCCACATAAAACCTCAAAGAACCACAAATGTTAGCAATTTTGGTTCGTTCTGCCGTTTTTCCCTCACCAAAATTACGCTATAATTTCGCCAGTCATTCAGTAAAAATGATGCGTGTGATGTGAACTGAGAAGACTCATGTTTCACACCCAATAAGGGAGTGTTCTGCATGAATGAAACAAGACTCAAAGCCACCATTGCCAAAATCGACGCTGTCCTGGCGCAAGATCCCAACCTGATGGAGGTTGACGGCCGTTCCCAGCCGGCAGCCCTGATTCATGCCCAAAAGCGCACCGCCTGGGTGGAAAAGCTGAGCGCCGCCCCCCTCTCTGAGGCGCTACAAATTGCAGCCCGCGCCCAACATATTCGCCGTTGGCAAATGCCGCGTGACCGTTATCCGCGCACCCGGACAGGGTATCTTCAATGGCGCACCGCGCTCAAACAATTTCATGCGGACACAACGGCCGAACTGATGCAGACAACCGGTTATGACGACGCAACTATCCGACGCGTAAAAGCATTGATCACCAAAAAACAATTGAAACAAGACCCGGACGTACAAGCCCTGGAAGACGCCCTCTGCCTCGTTTTTCTGGAAACACAATTCTCAGAATTTGCCCAAAAAGAAGCTGACAAGATCGTCGGTATTTTGCAAAAGACCTGGAAGAAGATGTCACCCCAAGGCCGGCAGTTGGCCTTACAGTTACCCCTGAACGAGGCAGATCGACACCTTGTTGAAAGCGCACTGGCCGGCTTGCACACCTAGAACCGGTATTCGGTAATCGGTAACCGGTAATCGGTAATGTCGCGGTGCGACCGCTTCGCATACGGTATTCAGTGAAAGAGAGGGGGGGCCCTGGCCAGCACCGCCATGGTGTCGGCGGTACCGGCCGGCGAGGTGATGGCGCGGCTGGAGGTCTTGGGCATGAGCAGGCCGTGAGCGGCGACAATGGGCACGATCAGCATGGTGGTGCGATTACCGGGTATGGCCGCGGCGGCAACCGGAGAGTGGCTGGCTTTCCTGGATTCGGACGACCTCTGGCTGCCTGAGAAGCTGGCCCGGCAGGTGGAGTATCTGAAGGGCCGCCCTGACCTCATGATCTGCCAGACCGAGGAGATCTGGATCAGAAACGGCGTGCGGGTGAATCC
>JAWOIM010000731.1:0-13761 GCA_046484685.1 Chloroflexota bacterium
TTCATTACTGATTGTCCATTTTGTAAAGAACATGGCTATGATACAGGCCGACTTGTTGTCTCTTTAAACAGAAGCAGTTTCTTCCATGGTTATTTCCGCTGTCTCAATCGTTGTGTTCCCGGGGGATTTCCTCTTTGGTTTGCTCGTCTCTCCGCCATTCCGCTGACAGAAGTTCCTGAATACGATCCCGATCAAGAGCTTGTCCCTGTACAGACAGATTATCCTGCAGAAAACATTAATGACGAAATTCGTTCTTTTTCGGACAGAATCTCTGATGATGTCTACAACCTGTTCAAACAGAGCCATATTACCAAATCTGTTCTTAACGAAATGCGGGTGGGATTTAATGGCCGTTATATTGTTTATCCCTATTTTCAAGAAGATGGTAATTGCTATTCAGCCCGCTGTGTCTATCCTGGTCGGATGGAAGACTCTTTCTGGCATGGGAATGAAAAATTCAGCACATCCCCCTATAACCTCTATAATATTGAGGATATCAAACGTTGTGAGCACCAACACGCCGCGACCCACCCATACCCCGACGATTACGCCCAGTCCTTCCCCCACCGTCTATCAGAGCATTATTCCCACGCGTGGTCCTCTGACTGAACTGGGGCCCAGCAAGTTGGGATTGCATATCATTCATGCCAATGACGCTAATATTCAAGAATTTGTGCGCCGTGGCCAACCGGCCGTCATCAAAGCGCTCGATAATTTCGGCTACCTGGCCGAAGTCAAGCAGCTTTCGCCACGGACGACAATAGTCGGCCGTTTTAATACCCCCCACCAAAATTATGTGGGCACGCCAGAACAGGCCGCCAATGACTTTGTCATGAGCCAACTGGACCAATATCTGGCCAATCCGGCCGTCGATTATTGGGAAGGTTGGAATGAGCCTGATCCCGGACTGGAGCGCATGGGCTGGTATGCTCGTTTTGAGCAAGAACGGGTGCGCCTGCTGGCTTCCTATGGATTCCGGGCGGCCGTGGGTGGGTTTTCCACGGGGGTACCGGAACTGAATGAATTTGCCCTCTTTTTACCCGCTGTTGAAACGGTGAAACAACACCTGGGCATTCTGACACTGCACGAGTATGGGGCGCCTGACCTTACCTATCTCTATGGCGCCCCGCTGCCCGGCTATCCGGCTTATGCCGATCGCGGGGCGCTCAAATTTCGCTACCGCTGGTATTATCGCGAGCTGCTAGAGCCAAACGATCTGGTTGTGCCCCTGGTCATTACTGAAGCCGGGGTGGATGGTATTATTGGCAATCGGCCAGGTCCACCGGGAACGGGCTGGTATGATTTTCAGGATTATTGGGTGGCACAAGGGTGGGGGCGTACCGGGCCGGAAGCATTTATCAATCAACTGGCCTGGTATGATGATGGGGTACGTGCAGATGGGTATGTCATCGGCTTTACAGTGTTTACGGCCGGCGGCATTGGCCACTGGCTGAATTACGACATCAATGAGATTTTGCCCCAACTGACCGACTATGTGGTGAGTCAGCGGTAATCGGTTGACTAATAATTGCTCACCGATTTCTGATCAGGGGCCACGGCTCGCAACTTTTGTCCGGCAACAGCGTAGTAGAGAGCAGGATAAACTATTATGAGTGATAATCAACAAGACAATTCTAACCGGCTAAATAAACTTTTGGCCCGACGTAAAAATGACCCTGGCTTTTGGCGCGAGGTGTGGCAGCAGATACAGTTGGTTTACCGGCTGGTACGGGATCCCCATGTACCTATTTACTTGAAGCTGCTGCCCTTCCTGTCATTGGCCTACCTCTTTTTCCCCTTTGACCTGATTCCCGATATGCTGCCCCTCCTCGGCCAGGCTGATGACCTGGCGATCATGGTGACGCTCTCCAAGATTTTTATTCAGTTGTCGCCTCAAGATGTCGTCAGCGGGCATCTGGCACAAATTCGGGAAGAAGATGGCACTGTGGTGATTGAGCAGCCACCAGACGAAAAAGATCCGCTGGCTGATGCCATTGTCATTAAGGGCCAGCACAAAGCCAAGAGCGGTAGTGATGGGGGGGGCTAACCCATCAAATTAGCCCCAGGTATTGCAGCAGCAAATCGCCGCCCACAAACCACATAAAGAGCATCAGGGCACAGCAGCATAACAGCAGCAGAAGGGTAGTAATGAGCAGAACTCGATTGCGCCCGCGCCGCGGCTGCCCTTTGCCGGGCGGAACCAGCGGCCCGTTGCGTTTATCTTCAATGGGCTGCACGACCGCTCTTTCAGCGGGCGCAGATGGTTCAAGGGGGGACGAGGGCTCCATGACCGGTGGCTCCGTGGACGGTGAATCCATAAAGCGAGTCTCTGGCTCTAGCTCCCGCTCGAATGCAGAATCGAAATCGGCCGTTTCTCCAAATATTGCTTCTATATCTTCAGCATCAGATAGCGACAAGACATCCGCTTGATCTTGTTCAGCCTGTTCTGTGAACTCTGTGAAGTCAGCGGCTGTTGGTATCTCCCGCTCCTCAAAATTGGTGGGCCGCATAAAAGAATAAACCTCTTCTTCCGCTTCGTCGATCAGCAGTGGCGGCACAAAGGCCTCATCGGCCACCCGGTAAAGCAAAACAATGGTGCTGCCCAGCCGGATTTCTTGCCCCGGCTCCAGATCAACCCATCCCTCAGAGAGACGACGGCCGTTGACAAAGCTGCCGTTGGTGCTGCCTAAATCTTGCACTTTGTAGCCTGTGTCTATTTCCGTAAATTGCAAATGCTGCCGGGAAACTTCGGGATCAACAATGATAATATCGGCCAGCGCATCACGGCCTATCGTCATGGTGCTGCCAACCAGATCAAATACCTGACCCGGTTTTGGCCCTTCTTGCATAACAAGCTGATAATTTTTTTCAGACACAGGAAGCCTCCTTAAATAATGACGATGGACGATGGACCATAGACGATGAATTTTTATTCATAATGGTATGCTGGGTCCATGTTAAACGCCTATAAAGTAAGTAAGAATTATGAATAGATGGATTGTACCTAATTTTGGAAAAGCTGGCGATCAACACCTATCAACTGTCCACTATCAACTATCAACTGACCCCTACTTTTTGCGGCGCAGCAGGCCGGGCAGGGCGCGGGCGTCTTTGATGTTGAGCAGGCGAACCAGACCCATAAAGGCCAGCAGGCCGGCCAAGCCGCTGCCGCCCACGATGAGCAGCTTGTTAACCAGGCCAACCAGCGGCAGATAGCCCAGCAGCAGGTGGGAAACCATGTAGGCCAGGGCGCCGGTCAGCAGGGCGGCCACAATCGACTTGAGGACGGCCGGCATAATGCCCTGGTTGGGCAAGCCACCAATGTGTCGCTGGATAACCACCAGCATCATCAGCATGTGGACCATATGCTTCACGGCGTCGGCCACCATCAGGCTGAGCAGGCCGAGCGGATTGAGGAGAAAAACGGCCGTTATCGCATAAACTACCACGCTCAACACCCCTACCAATGCCGGTCGCCACGTATCCTTCCGCGCATAACAGGCAAAAACGAGCATCTGGTCCACAGCCGCAAAGGGCATGCCAAACAGGTAAACGCGCAGCACCAGGGCCGTCGTAGCCGTGTGCTCCGGTAGAAAATTGCCGTGCTGAAAGAGCAGAGCCACAATGGGCACGGCCAGGGCAAACAGGCCGGCCGCCGCCGGTAAGATCAGTACCACCACCAGCCGGATGCCTTCGGCCAGCGTGCGCCTGAAGATAGCCAACTGCCCCAACGCCTGGCGCGACAGGGTGGGCAAAATGGCAATGGATAGAGCTGTCACCACCAGCCCCAGCGGAAACTGGTAGAGGGTGGTGGCGTAACGCATGTAGGTGATGGACTCGTCGCCGGTGCGGGTGGCCAGGTTGTAACTGAGGGCCACGGCCAGTTGGGTGACTGCCAGTCCGGCCACAATAGGGGCATACAGCCGCAAAATGCGACGAATAGCCGGATGCTGCCAGTGGAAGTTCCAGCGAATACGGCCGTCGCGCAGCGCCGGCAGTTGCAGCAAAATTTGCAGTAGGGATCCAAGCAGCAGCCCCCAGACCAGGCTGTCAATTTCATGGGGGCGCAGCAGGGCCACCACCACAATCGTGCCGTTAAAAACCGCCCCGATAAAGGCAGGGATGGTGAAGCGCTTGAGGGCATACAGCAGGCCGGTCAGGATGCTGGCAATGCTGAGAAAGAAGATGGCGGGGGCGGCCATGCGCATCAGCCGAATGGCTACGACCGTTAATTCCGGATCATCAAATTCATTGACCCCCAACAGCCAGGCAATCTGCGGGGCCAGCAGCTCCACCAGCCCCACCACCAACAGCAGGGCCACCGTAGCCACGCTCAGAACCGTACTCAGCAGCCGCCACAGCTCTTCCCGCTGCGCTTTGGCCGCGTACTCGCTGAAGACAGGCACCAGGGCCGAGTTGATCATGCCGCCAATGATCAGGTCAAACAGGCTGGTGGGCACATAGGCGGCAACCTCAAAGGCGCTCAACAGGCCGCTGGCTCCAAACAAGTTGGCTTTGACTGCCTCGCGGGCCATGCCCATGACCCGGCTGGCCACGTTGCCCACCGCCAGCACCGCCGCCGCCCGCGCCAGGCCACCCTGCTCGGCAGGTGGGTCAGGCGGCAAATTGGTTGGGGGAGTCACGGCCGTTTCTACATCCTGCGGCCCGGTTGGATCAAGCAAACTGTTTCCTTTTTTGTTTTTGACGGAGGACCGAGGACGGACGACGGAAAGATGCCGCCTCCGTCCTCGGTCCTTCGTCCTCGGTCATCATTCCAAGTGGCAGATTCTAGCGGATAGCGGGCAAAAAGGACAACTTCGGTTTACCCACGATACACCCATGATGATTAGATTGGACCAATCTGGCCCCCCTCAAGTATACTAGTATCCGTAACCCGAACGCCGTATACTATTATCCGCAGCCATTTACCAGAGGTGGTCGGTCTACCGATAACGGACTACCGATAACGGATACTAGATAGCCGTGGTGATATTATCCCGAATCCCCTGAACATGGAGCAAATGAGTTATGTATGACAAAAACAAATTAGCTGAACTACAACAGCAGCAAGAAAAATGGGAAGAGACGACGTTGCAGCGCTCGCAGGCCCGATTCCCAGAGCGCAAAGAGCGTTTCTTGACCACTTCCAGCGAGTCGATCAGGCGCCTCTACACGCCGCTGGACGTAGCCGACCTGGATTACCAGGCCGACCTGGGCTTTCCCGGTGAGTATCCCTACACGCGCGGTGTTCATGCCACCATGTATCGCGGCCGGCCCTGGACGATGCGTATGTTTGCCGGTTTTGGCACGGCCGAAGAGACCAACGCCCGCTTCAAATATCTGCTGGAACAGGGCAACATGGGCCTCTCTATCGCCTTCGACCTGCCCACCTTGATGGGCTACGACACCGATGCCCCCGAAGCGCTGGGCGAATTTGGCCACTGTGGTGTGGCCGTCAGCAGCCTGCAAGATATGGAAATTTTGCTCGACGGTATCCCTTTGGGTGAGGTTTCCACCTCCATGACCATCAACAGCCCCGCCCCCATCATCTGGGCCATGTATATCGCCACCGCCGAAAAGCAGGGGGTGTCCATGGCCCAACTGCGGGGCACCACCCAAAACGACATTCTCAAAGAGTATATTGCTCAAAAAGAGTATATCTTCCCGCCTGAACCCTCGATGCGCCTGGTGACGGATACGGTCGAATTTGGTAGTCAACACCTACCCCAATGGAATACCATCTCGATTAGTGGCTACCATATCCGTGAGGCCGGCTCCACAGCCGCCCAGGAGCTGGCCTTCACCCTGGGCAACGGTCTGGAGTACGTGCGCTGGGCCTTAGAGCGCGGGCTGGATATCGACGATTTTGCCCCCCGCCTCAGCCTCTTCTTCAACTGTCACAATGATTTCTTTGAGGAAATCGCTAAATTCCGGGCTGCCCGCCGCATTTGGGCACGGGAAATGCGGGAGACTTTTGGGGCCAAAGACCCGCGTAGCTGGCTTTGTCGCTTTCATACGCAGACGGCCGGCGTCAGCCTGACGGCGCAGCAGCCGGAGAACAATATTGTGCGCGTGGCCATTCAGGCTTTAGCGGCCGTTATCGGCGGCACCCAATCGCTGCACACCAACAGCATGGATGAGGCCCTGGCCCTTCCCAGCGAGGAAGCCGTGACTATCGCCATGCGTACGCAGCAAGTCATCGCCGAGGAAAGCGGCGTGGCCAATACGATTGACCCCTTGGCCGGCTCTTTCTTTGTAGAGCATGAGACGAACAAAATCGAGGCCCAGGTCTATGAGTATTGGCAGCAGGTTGAGGCCTTGGGCGGGGTATTGCCCGCCATCGACCAGGGCTTTTACCAGCGGGAAATTTCCAACGCTGCGTATGAATATCAGCAGGAGGTGGACAGCAACGAGCGCATCATTGTGGGCGTCAACGGCTATAACGCCACCAACGAAGAAATGCGCATTCCCATTTTGGCTATGGACCCCCAGGGGTATGAACGGCAGATCGGCCGCCTGAACCAACTGCGCCAATCGCGGGACAACGAGCGCGTGGGCCAGACGCTGGCAGCGCTGCGCCAGGCCGCCGCCGGCACCGAGAACACGATGCCCTACTTGCTGGAGGCGGTCAAAGCGTACGCCACCCTGGGTGAAATCACCGACGTCTTGCGTGAGGTGTTGGGCAAGTATGAAGAGCCGACCTGGATTTAAAAGATTTAACGCAAAGTGGCAAAGGGAGCAAAGAGGCAAAGAAAAGAACAATCGTTTCTACTTTTCTTTGCCCCTTTCAATGCTTGGCGCCTTTGCGTTGAAAATTAGCTCCAATAGCCTATGACGCAGCATTCACAATCTCCCGCCGTTATGGTTTTGCTCAGCCCGCGCACCTACCGGCTGCCGGCGTTTACGGCCGCAGCCGAACGGTTGGGCATTGAGCTGGTGCAGGTGATTGACACGCCCCAACCCTTGGCCGAGCAGTGGCAAATGGAGCTGGGGCTGGATTTTAGCCGCCCGCATGAAGCGGTCGCGGCCATTGTGGCCTACGCCCAAAAACGGCCGTTACAAGCCATTTTAGCCGTCGATGACAGCGGGGCGCTGCTGGCGGCCCAGGCCAGCGCGAGGTTGGGCCTGCCCCACAACGACGTGGGCGCGGCCGAAGCAGCGCGGAATAAATATGTGATGCGCCAGAAATTGCAGGCGGCCCGCGTGCCCGCCCCGCGTGCCCAACGTTTTTTCACTGACCAGGAAACGGCCGACCTGCTGCCCCACATCACCTTCCCTTGCGTGGTTAAACCGACCGAACTGTCCGGCAGCCGGGGCGTCATCCGGGCCAATAATCCGGCCGAACTGAATGAGGCCCTGGCCCGGCTGCGGCGTTTGCTGCATGGGCTGGCCCCCGCGCCGCAGCCTTTTTTGGTGGAGGAATATGTGCCGGGTGTGGAAGTGGCGCTGGAGGGAATGATGGACAACGGCCGTTTATCCCTCCTGGCCCTCTTTGACAAACCCGACCCGCTGCAAGGCCCCTACTTTGAAGAAACCATCTATGTCACGCCATCGCGCCTACCGGCGGCCGACCAGCAGGCCATTTTGGCTTGTACGGTCCAGGCGGCCCAGGCGTTGGGGCTGCGGACCGGTCCCCTTCATGCCGAACTGCGTTTGAATGAGCGCGGCCCCTGGCTGATTGAAGTCGCCGGCCGTTCCATCGGTGGCCTTTGTTCGCAGACGCTCCGCTTTGGTGGGGATGTGTCGTTGGAAGAGTTAATTCTGCGCCAGGCGTGTGGCCTGCCCCGACCCGATCTGGCCCTGGCTCCAGGTGCAAGCGGTGTGATGATGATCCCCATCCCTGAAGCGGGGCTGCTGCGGGCCGTTCACGGCTGCGAGGAAGCCAGAGCCGTGCCGCTGATTGAGGAGGTTGAAATCACGGCCAAACTCAACTACCCGCTGCTGCCTCTGCCGGAAGGGGACAGCTATCTGGGCTTTATCTTTGCCCGCGGCGAAACGCCTGCGGCTGTGGAAGCCGCCCTGCGTCAGGCCCACGCCTTGCTCACCTTTCATATTGACAGCCTGATTGTGCTAAAGCCACAAAATAAACAGCCGCAGCCGGCCACCCCCACTCCCTAATCCCCATCCCCCATCCCCCAATAGTTGGAGCAAACGGCCGTTAGCGAGTAAACTTACGCCTATGTTAGATTTAATCTTCTTATTTGTAATGCTCTTGGGGCTGACGGTAACGGCCAACCTGGTAGAACGGGAGGGCAGCGAACTGTACCGTCGGGTTTTTGACTGGCTGCTGCTGGCTTTCACCATGCCCCTGTTGATTATCGGACTACTGCTGATTCTGATTCCCGGCGGCTTTTTTGAGCAGATGCCGGATGATGTGGGGCTGATAATGCCCAACGTAACGGCCGCCGGCTTTGTCTTTTTGGGGATGGGGCTGTGGGGTGTTTTTGTCAGTTTCTACCAGGGACGGCAGTTGTTGGCCCGCCTGGTACCGCTGCGACCAGAATCGGCCGTTCATGGCCTGGCCCTCGTCTTTTGCAGCTTTTTGGTGGGCAACAGTGCCTTTACCTTATCGCAAGGGGGTCTGGATGGTATCCTGGAAACAACCTATGCCGCTTCCTTGTATGAAGTAGTGGGGCAGCAGGTCCTTTTTATTTTACTGGCCTTTTTTGGGGCCGGGCTGCTGGTACGGCGGGATAATGAATCGCTCAATGAGCGCCTGGGCCTCAAGCCTGTGACCTGGGGTCAAATAGGGTATGGGCTGAAATGGATTTTGATCCTGGCCCTGTTTCAGTGGACGGTTTCGGCCATCTGGGCCTGGGTTGACCCCGACCAATTGGAACTGCTGGAAACGATCAGCGCCGAAATGTTTAGCGAATTCACCTCAGTTTGGGATTGGTTTGTGCTGTCATTGGCGGCCGGATTTGGCGAAGAACTGCTCTTTCGGGGCGCTTTGCAGCCCGTTTTAGGACTGACCGGCACCTCTTTCCTCTTTGCCATTGCTCATGTGCAGTATGGTATTACTCCCATTACCTTTGCCATTTTGGTAATTGGTTTTGCCCTGGGGTATATCCGCCAAAAGACCAGTACTAGCATCGCTATTTTTGTCCACTTTGGCTACAATTTTTTCATCAGTATGATGGCGCTGCTGGCCAGCTATGCCGAACAATGGTTGTAAAACGGTTACAGTGAAAGAGACAACACGCGCCGCGGCGCACTAACAAATGAATGAAAATGACGGACGACCGAGGACAGATGACGGAGTAGGTTCTTCCGTCTTCGGTCCTTCGTCCTCCGTCCTATTTACAGAGGAGAATGAAAATGGTAACGGCTCTGGTTTTATTAAATGTAGAACGTGGCAAAATTAACGAAGTCGGTGAACAAATGGCCGCTATTAACGGTGTGTCTGAGGTCTATTCGGTCGGCGGCCGTTTCGACCTGGTCGCTATTATTCGGGTGCAAACCAACGAGCAAATGGCCGAAATTGTCACCGAGCGCATGCTGCACATCAACGGTATCACCGACTCCGAAACCCTCATTGCCTTCCGCATGTTCTCCCGCCATGATTTAGAAGCCATGTTTTCGATTGGGATAGAGTAGGAGCAAAGTGGCAAGGTGGCAAAGTGCCTACTTCGCTACGCCGCCACTTCGCCACCTTGCACCAGGAGTAAAATTTGCACAATAAACTCATCATGATCACCGGGGCTAACGCCGGTATTGGTAAAGTGGCCGCTCTAGAGTTGGCCAAACAAGGCCACTATATTGTCATGGTTTGTCGCAGCCGGGAACGTGGTGCGGCCGCCCAGGCCGACATCAAGGCGGCCAGCGGCAGCGAGCAGGTCGATTTGCTCATTGCCGACCTCTCGGTTCAGGCGGATATTCATCAACTGGCGGCCGAATTTAAGCAAACATATGATCGCCTGGACGTGCTGGTCAACAACGCCGGGGCCATTTTTGACAAACGACAGGAAACGGCCGATGGTCTGGAACTCACTTTTGCCCTCAATCACATGGGCTACTTTTTGCTGACCCACCTGCTGCTGGATTTACTAAAAGAGAGCGCCCCGGCGCGCATTGTCAACGTCTCTTCTGGTGCCCATCATCGGGGCAGTATCACTTTTGACGACTTGCAGCGAGAGAAAAGTTACAGTGCTTTTTCCGTCTACAGCCAGTCAAAGTTGGCCAATGTCCTGTTCACCTATGAACTGGCCCGCCGCTTAGAGGGGAGCGGGGTAACGGTAAATGCCCTCCATCCCGGTTTTGTCAACAGCAACTTCGGCAGCAGCATGAGCGGCATAGCTGCCTCTCTCTTTGGGTTAATCGCCCGTCTCTTTGCCATTTCGCTGGAAAAGGGGGCAGAAACGATCATTTACCTGGCCTCATCTACAGAGGTGGCGGGCGTGACCGGTAAATATTTTGTCAACAAAAAAGCCACGCGCTCCTCGGGGGAATCCTACGACGAAGCGGTGGCTAAACGCTTGTGGGAAGTTAGTGAACAATTGATTCGTTGACAGACAAACTAGTTCTGCCAAAATGGTGTACATCTTGAACATGTTGAACACAAAATAGGTGCTGCTTTATGGCGGTGAAAACAGTAGATAGTAGACAAGCTCGTAACAACTGGCGCGAAATGCTGGATACGGTAATGGCCGAAGATATAGACATCGTGGTGACACGCTATAATAAACCGGTTATTACCATGCTGTCATATGAAGATTATGTTGCTATCCAAGAGCAACTGATAGAAGTGCGTCGGGAAAGGCATGCCCAGCAGAAAACTGAAAACGAAGCGTTAGCTACAATGATTGCGAGCGAAAGAGTTTTGGCCAGGGACTGGGACACGCCAGAAGAGGATGCAGCATGGGCAGACCTATAAAAGGTCACGTTGTCGTTCTGACGTTGATGGCTCACTAATCCTAAGAGTATCCACAGCCCTCTCGTTCCATGCTCCGCGTGGAATGAGCGGTTAGACGCTCCGCGTCGAGGCGAACGCGGAGCGTTCAGGCGGGCATTCCCACGTAGAACGTGGGAACGAGAAGGAGGGTGAATGGTTACTCCTAAGAACAGCGGGAACGCTTTCACCTGACAAAATTAACGAAAGTTGTTACGGAGATCGTGCGAATTATCTCTGAGTAAAAAAGCCACTATCGCCTAATCCGCCAGTTAGACTATTCCCTACTCGCCCATCGGCACCCAGATGTTTTTGACCTGGGTGGCCTGGCGCAAGAATTCGGCTCCTTCCCCTTGTTCACGGCTGCTCCAGTCGCGGGGCTGGCCGTAGCCGACCCAGGTGCGCTTCATATTGCCGGCCGACAGATATTCTACCTGGCCGCTGCCCACCGCGTCGCCAAAATACCAGATGGCGTCCACGTCGTCATGCTCGGCCAGCGTTTTGGTCAGATGGTCGCGGCTGCCGCTGACGATGTTGACCACGCCGCCGGGCAGGTCAGAGGTGTCTAGCACCTGGTAAAAGTCGGTGGCGTTCAAAGGATGGGGCGCTGAAGGGATGACAACGGCCGTATTCCCCCGCGCAATCACCGGTGCCAACAAAGAGACAAAACCAAGCAGCGGGTACTCATCGGGACAGGCCAGGCCAATGACCCCAATCGGTTCGGTCAGGCCCACCACCAGGCCGTAGAGGGTCGTCTCTTGCAGGTGGCCGCCATATTTGTCGGCGTAGCTGGCGTAGGTGAAGAGGCGGGAGATGGATTGTTCCACTTCGGCCACGGCCGTTTTCTGCGATTGTCCGGTCATAGTTCGTAAACGAAGAACAAACTCATCGGCGCGAATGGCCAGATTCTCGGCCATGTAGTAAAGAATCTGGGCGCGGTTGTGGGGTGTGCGGTCGGCCCAGCCTTTGGCGGCGTGGGCGGCGGCCACGGCGTTGCGAATATCCTTACGATTGCCGTCGCCGGCATACCCCACCAGCTTGCCTTTTGGCCCCAGCACCGGATAGCTGTAATGGCCGTCGGGCCGGGCCTGCTTGCCACCGATATACATCTTAGCCGTGCGATCTACCAGACCGTTGGTTTGGCCATTTGACTGTATCTGACCGGGACGGCCCGGTGTATGCTCACCCCAGCCGGCCACGGGGAAAGCGGGGGGCTCCTCGATTTTGCTGTGGGGGTGGTGAGACGGCCGTACATACTCAAACAGACCCTCACGCCCCCCTTCCCGACCAAAGCCGCTCTCCCGGTAGCCGCCAAAGCCGGAGGCCGCGTCAAACAGGTTGGTCGAATTGACCCAGACCGATCCCGCCTTAATCTTGGTGGCCACGTCCAGCCCCAGGTTGATATTCTCTGTCCACAAACTGGCCGCCAAACCGTAGGGGGTGTTATTGGCCAGTTTGACCGCTTCGGCCGGGGTGCGGAAGGTCATGGCCACCAGCACCGGCCCAAAAATTTCTACCTGGGCCACGGAGGCAGCCGGTTCGACGTCGGTCAGCAGCGTGGGCGGGTAAAAGCAGCCGTTGGCCGGCAGCTCACAATCAGGCTGGTAGAGCGTCGCTCCTTCGGCCACGCCCCGCTCCACCCAATAGGCAATGCGTTCATACTGGGACCGGTCCACCACCGATCCCAGGTCAATGGCTTTATCCAGCGGATCGCCCAGGCGCAGTTTATCCATGCGTGCTCTAAGTCGAGTGTAAAAGCCCTCAGCGATATTCTCCTGTACCAGCAGGCGCGAGCCGGCACAGCAGACCTCCCCCTGGTTGAACCAGATGGCGTCGACCAGTCCTTCGATAGCTGCTTCCTGATCGGCGCTGTCAAAGACCACAAAGGGGGATTTGCCACCCAGTTCCAGCGACAGCTTGACGCCGCGACCGGCCGTGGCCTGCCGGATAATGCGCCCCACTTCGGTGGAGCCGGTAAAGGCCAGCTTGTCAAAGCCGGGGTGGGCCGTAATGGCCTTACCCGCCTCATCGCCGCCGGTGACAATATTGACCACACCCGGCGGCAGGCCGGCTTCGGCCATAATTTCGGCCAGCAGCAGGGCGGTCAGGGGCGTGGCCGGGGCCGGTTTAAGAACGACCGTGTTGCCCAGGGCCAGGGCCGGGGCAATCTTCCAGGCCAGCATCAGCAGGGGGAAGTTCCAGGGGATAATCTGGCCCACGACGCCGACCGCTTCGTAGCCGGGCAGTTCGTGGCTCATAATCTGGGCCCAGCCGGCGTGGTGGTAGAAATGGCGGGCCACCAGGGGAATATCGATATCGCGCGATTCGCGGATCGGTTTGCCGTTGTCGAGGGATTCCAGGACAGACAGCAGCCGGTCATGTTTCTGCACGCCGCGAGCAATGGCGTAGAGCAGCCGTGCCCGCTCATGGTCGGGGGTCTGGCTCCAGGTGGGGAAGGCACGGCAGGCAGCCTCGTAGGCGGCGGCCACATCATCGGCTGTGGCGTCGGTGACCTGGGCCAGCGTCTCACCGGTGGCGGGATTGGTGCTGGTGAGGGTGGAACGGCCGTCCGGCTTCAGCCATTGATTATCAATAAACAGACCAAAGTCGCGTTCGTGGTCGTCCAGCCAGGCAACGGCCGTGGCCGCCGACTCCGGCGCAGGGCCGTAGCTCATCGTTTCAAAAATTTCAGGAATAGACATAAGACTCTCTCCAAATATTACAGCGGATGGGCAGAAGAAAATAATTAAATTGTTAGCCGCGCTTCATTAACAATTCACAAATTCAACAATTCAACCATTAATTACCTAAATTTGGCGCAAATTAGCAGCCGTTCCATCACGGGCCAGAAAAGACGCAAAGGCAGTGATGAA
>JAWOIM010000353.1:0-7074 GCA_046484685.1 Chloroflexota bacterium
CGCGAATAAGGTTGTCATCTTTCAGCGGGACTGCGGCGCAACCACTGGCTTCTCAACATGGTAGCGCGCTTCAATGGGGTTGAAGAGGTCGGGGGTTCGAATCCGCTGCCCCGACTAGCAAGAACAGATAAACGCCGCGTATTGGTTACGTGGCGTTTTTTGTTGGAAGAGGATATTATGAGCCGCGAACAAACAATCAGAGTACGAAATATTGTTGTCTACTTGCTGTTTGGCATCGGTTTTATTATAAGTGTGCTGTCGCTGCTGGCCGATTATATTGGCCTGGATCTGACGCCGGGTTTTGGCATGTTGCAAATGGTCGCCCTGCTCATTGGCATGAGCTGCATCACGGCCGCCCTTTATGGCTATATCTATGGGCTGCGAGGAGCAGGTGCCCCCCGTTCACTCCAGGCCGATATTGGCATCCGGCTGGGTGCCACAGGGCTAGTATTGGCTTATGTGGCCGGTTTGTCCGATTTAATTGGAATTGGGACACATGTGCAGCCTCAATTTGAACGGCCGTATGTTGGCCCCTTACAAATTGGCGGCATGTCGTTAGGCATTCTCTGCATCTCCATCGGCCTTTACCTCTATTACACCAGCCGCAACGGGGATCATGATTCTTCGATGGACTTTATTGCCAAACGAGAGGATGAAAGGAAGTGAAAAGTGGAAAGTAAAAAGTGAAAAGTGACTACCCACTTCTTACTTTTCACTTTTTACTACTTACTGACTTATCGCAGTCCTGTCAACTGAAACGGTTGACTAAGAACGGTAAAGACAGCATTATCGGCCGGAGGGCGTTGGTAGGTGACGCGGAACTGGATAGCCTGCCCTGAAGGGACGCTCCAGGGGAAAGCGGGATTTGTGGAAAGGAGCAAATAGGAAGCCCCATCACCGGTCCGCAAAGAGATGTTTTCTTCACTAATCACCAATGGCTGCTCCCCTAGATTGGCCACTTCGCCGGTAATAATCAAAGCGGTACGATCTTCATTGACTTCCACTTGTTGTAAAGAAACAGACGCACCGCGAGCCGCCTGCGGACTGCCGCTAAACGGAATGCTCACTTGAATTTGACTTGGGCTGCCGCTGCGGCCGATGATCCAATTTAGCGACGGGCTGAGCAAGCCGCGCGGAATCTGGTAGCCGGCTGAGGCCTGGCGTGATTGACCGGCGTTTATAAAGCCCGACAGCGGGGGATAATTACCCAACTGGCTGGCCACCGGGCTGAGCGCAAACTGGTTGCCTATCTCATCCCGGAGTATGAATTGGTATTGGGCCATATCAACGGCCGTTAAGCCTACATTCTGCACCTCAAAATCAACCAGATAAAAAGCAAACCCTGACGGCACTTCCGGCCGGTCCGGCAAATAAGTGGCCCCCGTCGCCGTTATTTGCAAATCATCCAGTTGGGCCGTTTCACCCAACTCCACCAGGTCCCCGGCGCCCAGGGCAGATGACTCATTGACCACATAGCTGCCCTGTACGACCAGCCGCTGATCAACCCCATCACTTCGGTCGCCCAACAATACCAGCGTAATGCCGGGTCGGTTTTGGGCAAACACCTGGCGGTCAGTAACGGGAACGGTACGGCGTTCATCCATCGTAAAGACAAAATCCACGCCGTTGCGCGTTATCAGGCGTATATCCTCGCCCGGAGCCAGTTGCGTCAATAAGTCGCGATTTTCGGCGGAGGTTGGCAATCCTACAACATAGTTAATGATGGTGCCATAGACCCAAACGGCCGTTTCTGCATCCGATAATTGGGGGGACCATAAGCCGTCGGCCGTGATGGCCTGCGTACGCACCGGAAATGTCTGGCCACCCAGTTGCAGCGTTGCCGGCAAATCCAACGTTACCGAAATGATTTCAGATTCACTGATGCCAACAACCAAAGGATCCGTGGCCGTTATCCGCCCTTCCTCCGGGAACGGGGTGGGTTCAGCGACGCCGCGACCATCCCCGCCCCCCACAGCTTGCCAGATTGCCATGCTCAAAGCCCCACAACTCAGACAAATCAGCAGCACAATCACGGCAACAACCACAATAATCAAACCGGGGCGTTTGGACCATAACGCTTGCAAGAAATTCTGTTGTGGTTCTGCTGCTGCCATAAAAATCCTTACCTATGCACTTCGCCGGCCGTACCCGACACAAGCCTCTTTTTTCAGAAATCCCACTGATTGCTATACACGGAGCGGTCACTCAGCAACCTTACTGAATACTGTTTACTGATTACTGTTTACTGAATACCGATTACCATCTAACCCTACGGCACACCAATCGGCAGCGGCTGCGGGGCAATGCGCAACAAAATGTTAGCCTGTCCCCCCACCACTACCTGACTATAATTTAAGAAGGGTACTATCACCCGTACCGGTCCTGTGGTGGCAATCGAATCAAAACTAACCATACCCGCTTCATTGGTATAGCCAAAAGCCAACAAACGGCCGCTGGCATTTTCATACAGTATGACTGCTACATCCTGAATACCCTCACCGGGATCAGGCGTAAAGTTGTTGTTGAGATCATAATAAAGCGTTACATTGATCAATATATCCTGCGGTCCGCCGCTAATGGGGGTTGACGTAGGCAGTGGCTGGAACTGAACAACTGGCGGCGTGGCTGTTGGCGAAGGAGTCAAGAACGAAAAGTCGATAGGGGTAATGCTCGGTTCCGGCATGACATCAGGTGTTGGTGTGCGGGTGGCTACAGGGACACCTGGACCTGTTCCCGGCGGTGGGGCCGGCACAGTATTCGTCGGGGTGGGCGTAGGCGTCACGTCAATGATATCGCAGGCGAAATCATAGGTGTGCAAGTGTGACTCTTCATAAGGGGGCGGGTTAACCGGACCAACCATAATATGAAGCCAGCCGTTATAGGTGGCCCGCCAGGTCAACATGCTGCCAAAATCCCCGGCCAGCCGGTCCTTGTCTTCATTACCCAACTGCGGATCAAAGTCGCCTCCAACCTGGTTGAGGAAAATCATATTGGTATCAGCAAAGGCAGAGAGATTAAAGGTTTCGCACGTGTAGGTCACGCCCGCTTTAACCCACAAGCGGTAAAAATCGGTATCCTGCTGACTGCCAAAAACGGGAATAAAGTTAGCGTTGAATGTCTGGCCAGGGGCCACCGTACAGGCTGTTTCCAGGGTGCTGTTAAACTCACACTCATCCGCTTCTGCCGGTAACGGTGTATGGGTGGGCACAGCCTCTTCGTTTACATCCAGGCAGTAGGTCTTGTTAGCCGGATCAGAGGGATCCTGATTGACAATACGCGCATAATAAAAGCCATCCTGGGTGGCGGTAAAGGTCACTTGTGAACGACGATTAGGTGGCTCAAAATCATCGTTTTCAGCAATGAAATTACCACCAGGACCGTATACGGTTAACAAGGTGTCCAGACCGGCAGAGAGATTGGTTGTGCCGACCCGATAAACGGTATTTGCTTTAGCGTGGAAGCGGAAAAAGTCGATATCTCCCCGGGGCCAGAGGGTGATACGGCAGAGGGCGCTGCCGGCTGCATCAAACGTATACGCTTCCTGAAAGCTGTTGTTGGGTTCATATTGGTCGGCAAAAATAGGCGGCCCCCCCACGGTTGGCGATGGTGTCGGGGTCGGCGTGGCATCGATATTAACAATGGTTAAGACAACCGTATTGGGTGTGCCCAGGTCGGCATTGGTTGGGTTACGCAGCACCAGATTTACCGTGCGGTTGGGCGTAGGCACATTGTCGCGTATTGTTTGTACCACAAAGGTCTGGGTATTTGAGGCGGCGGTAAAAGTGAGTACGCCACTGGTGCTGACGTAATTCACACCAGGCGTGGCCGATCCGGGCACGGTCAAATATTCAACGGTAGCCACCTCTCCACCGTTTAGTCCCGGATTAATTTGCACAGAAATGGTAACGTCGTCCCCTTCTATCACGGTGTAACCCGAAGCGGCAAAGAAAACCTCATGGTCTTGTAAAGCCGAAGCGGCATCGGGTGTACTCTGCGTTAAGGCGAATACCCCGGCAGCCAGGGCCAGCAGCAGCCCACAACTGAACAGGACCAAATGATGATGATTTTTGTTGGACATGCGTCACCTCTGTTGGTGGCTATTTAGCAACCCTGTTGCCACCATAATTGTGCTGGATTATAAGAGTAGTAGCACGCGCAAGCAAATTGAGAAAATAAAAACAGGTGTTCCGCAATGTTGCAGAACACCTATTCCGAATGGGGGCGTTATGGATTGCTGCTATTTGATCCTTGATAAATCAATTACGGCCGTTGTCGCTGTTAGTTGACGATTCGGGCGTGCCCACTGCTTCCATCGCCTGTGATACGTTGTTACCCAACACCTCATCTATCAGACCATAGTCTTTGGCTTCAGTCGCATCCATATAGATGTCCCGGTCCGTATCTTTAGCGATCTGCTCCATAGGTTGACCGGTATGGTAGCTCAAAATCTTATTAAGCGTTGTCCGCAGTCGCAAAATTTCTTTGGCCTGAATGGCAATATCTGAAGCCTGTCCCTGGGCACCACCGAGCGGCTGGTGCATATGGATGGTAGCATTGGGCAAGGCATAGCGCATACCCTTGGTACCGGCCGTCAGCAAAATTGTGCCAAAGCTGGCCGTAAACCCTACGGCTACCGTCGAAACAGGACATTCTACCTGTTGCATCGTGTCATAAATGGCCATACCGGCATAAACTTGCCCGCCAGGTGAATTGATATACATTCGAATTTGTTTGCTGGGATCCTCACGGGCCAGATAAAGCAGTTGGGCCACAATCAGGTTGGCTATCTGGTCATTGATCGGCGTTCCCAACACAATGATTCGCTCTTTGAGCAAGAGGGAATAAATATCGTAAGCTCGCTCACCCCGACCAGATGTCTCGATGACCATGGGCACCAATGCAGTTGGAAGATTCATTAATCGTTTCTCCTTCGAAAATAGACCATGGACGACGGACAATAGACGATGAATTTTCATTCACCATGGTGTGCCCACGCCCATGTTGAACTGCTTGAACATGACGACGGACGATGGATAACCAACCCAACTCTCTCTGGTCAGCTATCCTCTATAGCCTGTCGTCCATCGTCATATTGTAGATAATATAAACCATGCCTGGTTATGAACGACAAGTATAGCCCATCTCCATTAGTTTTACGTTAGTAGCACTTACTCTTCTTCATCTTCCAGAGGAATGAGTTCCAGTTCGCTCAGATCCGGGGCCATGCCGCTGAGAATGGCTTTGACGCGCTCGTACAGCTTATCGCTGAGAATATGGTTCATGATGTTGGTCATGCCGTCACCCTGCCGCAGATATTCACGCATGCCTTCACGCAGTCGTTCATCCTCATATTTTTCTAGCTGGGTTTCAATAGCGGCATCAACTTCTTCCATCTCGATAGAGATTTTTTCTTGAGCAAGCAGTTCACCTACTATCGTGCGATTTTCCACCCGCTTAACGGCCGCTTCGCGGAAATTCTGGCGTAACTCTTCTTCCGTTTCTCCCCGAAGCGTCAGGTAATCGTCCCATTGCCAACCGGAACGAGTAACCTGCTGCTGAAAATCCTCAATCATGCCGTCTATTTCCTGGGCAATGGCAGCAGGAGGATAAGAGAGAACAGCCTCTTTTTGTACTTCCTCAACCATATACTCTAACAGATCGTTCTTGGCCGTTTCTTCTGCTTCTTCCTGCAGTTGCTGGCGTAAGTTTTGGCGCAGTTCGTCAAGGGTAGCGGCCCCCTCTTTCTCAGCCAGTTCGTCATCTAAGGGCGGTACGGTGCGCTCCTGTACATGTCGAACCGTGATTTCAAAACGTGCCTCACGCCCGGCCAACGCTTCATCATCATAATCATCGGGAAAGGTGAAAATAAAGGTGACGTCCTCAGCGGCACTCAGGCCAAGAATGTTGTCGACGAAGGGTGTGCCGGGAAAGAGTTTTTCCGGATCCAGGATCACGCTAACCTCTTCCTGATCAAAAATCGTCTCTTCCTGGGCAACGGCCGTTTCCGACTCCCCCTCTTCTACAGCTTCACCTGCGGCCGTTTCGGCTGCCTGCGGCAAAAGTTTGCCCACCCCACCAATCATAACCAAGTCGTCCAATTCGGCCGGCCGGTCCACTTCTTCCGTTTCCGCATACCGGTTCCGGACAGACTCCAGTGCCTTATCAACGGCTTCATCGGCTATAGCCACCGGTTCAATCTCCCGGCGCAGGGCACGATAATCTCCAAGCGTTACTATCGGCGGCAGCGGCAGCGTAAATTTTAGCAGCAGCGGTTCATCACTCATGTCATCGAGGCTGGGACGAGCAAAAAGCGATTGCTGCTCAACACCGGTTTCGGTCAGAGCCTCCTCAAACAAATCGGGAACCATGTCATCAATGACCTCAGCCCGCAGTGACTCTTTGCCTACGCGGCGCAAGATAACGTGGTAAGGAGCCTTGCCCGGCCGAAACCCGGGAATATTTATCTCTCGGGCCAGTGTGCGGGCCTTCTGGCGCATCCCCTTCTGCACGCGATCCTCGGCCACTTCCACCGTCATGATTAATTCTCGTTGATCATTTTCTTCTGTATGAACTTGTAGTGTCACAAATTACCTCTGTTTTCTCACAAAAAAGCGTTGCCCAGGCAACGCTTCCTTGTATTTATAAAAATTTAGTATGTCCTGATTCAGCTACCCGGCATCAACCTACTGATACTGAATACTGAATACTGAATACTGATAGATGGGGATGGAGGGACTCGAACCCACACGCCTTGCGGCACATGATTCTAAGTCATGCGCGTCTGCCAGTTCCGCCACATCCCCAGCGGAAGATATATTATACCAGCGGACCAACCTTTGCCAAGCATTTATGAAAGTGCTAAAGTGGAGGCAAGGTGGCGCAGTGGCAGAGTGGCAAAGTCGCACAGATATTCCGCACCCTTGCCACCTGGCAACTTTGCAACAAGGAGAACAAAACAAAAATGAGTACACTATTATTAAAAAATGCCACACTGCTGGCCACTATGGACGATGAGCGGCAGGAAATTGCCGGCGGCGGCCTGTTTGTACGGGATAATGTGATTGAACAGGTGGG
>JAWOIM010000378.1:0-5177 GCA_046484685.1 Chloroflexota bacterium
ATATACGTATTCGGTTCTTGAGTCAGATCCAGTGGATTGTCAAAGGTAAGAGAAGCACCCCCGTCCGGCTCACTGCCGGGGTCGGGTGAACCATTGTTATTGCGATCGGCGTAGGCATGGACATTATTACCACGTGTGATGGTAAATTCAGGGCCATCTACGCCGTTGGTATCATGCCAACCAAAGGGGGAAGCCAAAGGATCGGCCGGCTCTGTCACCAGGGTACGCGGGCCATCATCGGGATATTCTTTAGGGATTTCAAAAACGCGGTAAGAAGAGCCGTCAACTAAATTATTGGTGAGGCTGGTAGTCGGACCACTTTCCTGAACAGCTTCGAGGGCAGCCAAAGCAGAATCGGCCGTAAAGTTGGGCATCTTGTCGCCGTGGAACATGGCCGCCGGCTGGTACGTCACATCCCCATCTTTGCCCCAGGTGTCGTGAATGACCCAATCTTCAAGGGCCAGCTTCTCACCGGTAACGGCGTCTACGCTGATAAGCCAGTAATGTTGGGCCGACAGCTCATAAATACCATACTGCCAGGCCAGGCGCAGGAGATCATCAGCCTGGATATAAACCAGCCGGGCCGTAATTGGCTCCAGCGAAATACCGGCGGGGCTAAGGGTGGCGGACTGGTCGGGACCAACAGCCGGTATCATAATGGTGGGGTAGTCGGCCAGATTAAGGTCGAGGATAGCGGCGGCCGCCTGCACACCCTGAATAACCGACAGCGTGGGGGTAGTGGTGTTAGCCCGGCCGGCCAGGTCGGCCACGGCCCGATTGCCCACGTTCATCACGCTGCCGTCGGGGGCAATATTAACGTTAAGGTTGGCCCCAAATACGTCTATGCCGTTATGCTGCTGGCGCAAGTAGATGTGGGTAACTTCATTGTGGCGGCTGGTATATTGATCGGTAATGATCAGGGTATCAAAGTCAACGGCCGTTACCCCTAACTCCGTAGGAACAGAGCGCAAATAGGCCAAAGCAATGTCGGCCGGCTCCCCACTTTGGGGGCCGGTCAGGTAGGTACGTTGCGTAATATCAGGGTTAGCATTCGCTGCAGAATCATTGTCAGATGCAGCCGCAAAAACAAACTGCCCCAAAATAATATAGGCCAATACAGCCAGCAGCAATAAACCGGTCAGAAACAAAGATCGACGATTAAACACAGATTGCACGGGTTTTCTCCATAATTAAATTAGATAAATGAAAAGGGTGAATAAAATCTATTGAAGAATGGTTTTGCCTCACCTCCTTAAATAAATATGTGTGGTTGGGAAAGTCGGAGAATTATAACCATCGGTAACTCATAAGTCCAACAAAAAACGTTGTTGCTTTTAAGCCTCTGTAGATTCCTTCTTTACAAGCGCATATCCCCTCGTTATAATCAACCCACAGTCAGGGGAGTTAGCAAGGAAGAAAGATATGAAAACAAAAATGTTGTCCACGATTGTTGCTGGCATTACCATTTTTTTGTTGCTTGTTGGCATTGTCGGCGCCATCCCCACCCTCTGGGCTTCATCCCCCGCAGCGCTCACTGCCTCCGTAGCCAGCGGTATCAGCTATCAGGGCCGGTTGACAAACCCCAGCGGCATTCCCCTGAACGGAACTTACACCATACGCTTTGTCGTTTATGACAACGAGGTGGCCGGCTCGGCGCTGTGGGACAGCGGTAACTTGAATATTATGGTGGAAAACGGCTTATTTAACGTCAAATTAGGCGTTGATCAAACCGATTTTGATGGCCGGGCGCTCTGGGTAAGTGTTATCGTCGATGGAGAGGTCCTGTCGCCACGACAAGAAATATTGCCTGCACCCTACGCGCTTAGCCTGCGCCCCGGAGCCGACATCGTCGGTGATTCCATTGGCGCAGCTAACGCCGTGCTGGCCGGGTATGCGCCGGCTACAGGCACGGCACTCCGCGCCGACGCCAACGGAGGCATTGGCCTATGGGGCATCAGCCAAAACAATTATGGCGTTCGGGGGGCCAGCAGCAATAGTTGGGGCGGTTACTTCAGCAGCAATAGTGGCTATGGTATGCGCGTGGAAACAAGCGGCACCGATCATTATGACCATGGCGCTTATGTGACAGCACAAGGAGGCTATGGCGTTTATGCCCAAAGTGCCACAAATCAAGGTGTACGCGGTGAAGCCGGCAATGTAGCCGGTATTTCCCAGCCGCTGGGTGCAGTAGGAGTGGTGGGAATTGGTTCGAATCGAGGTACTTATGGCTCAAGTGACGCCGGTATAGGCTTGTACGGAGTCAGTAATGCTAATTACGGTTTGTGGGGGACCAGCAACAATTATCGTGGGGTCACTGGTCGCACCGGCCGCCTTGATAACAATTATGGGTTGTACACACCAGACAACCTTTATGCACTCAATTACAATCTGGCCGGCACAATCATGCAGGTGATGCAAAATGGCGGTTCTGAACCCCTGGCACCGGGAGATGTGGTAGTTTTTAGTGGCATTAACCGGGAGGTTACGGCCGTTGACACGCCTATCGTACAGGTTAGCAGAGCAAGCGAGGCTGACAGTACCGCCGTGGCCGGGGTGGTTTTCAGTCGTTTCAACATAGAGGCCATAGATCCTGACCTGGAATTTTCCGACCCTGATACCCAGACACATATCGCCGAAATAGAAACAACGCCAGCGGGCGAGGCCGCGCCGGGTGAATATATTCTGGTGGTGGTGCAAGGAGCGGCTTTGGTAAGAGCCAGCGGCTTGAATGGCAGCGTTCAGGCAGGTGATCTATTGTCTACCAGCAGCATCGCCGGCGCAGCCGGCAAAGCGGCCGTCATAAATCTGAATGGGGTAGAAACGGCCGTTCCCGGCACTATTCTTGGTAAGGCGCTTGAACCTGCTGCGGAAACACAATCTTCTATGATTTATATTTACGTCACGCTGCAATAGGAGTGACAGATGAAACCAAAACATCGGGCGCTATTTTTGGCGCTGCTTTTTTTGCTGCTCATCTCTTTGCTGGGTACGGTCGTTTGGGCCCAAACGTCTGCCGGCTTTAATCTGGAATGGCATGTCATCGGCAGCGGGGGGCAGGCATCCAATTCAACCAACTACCGCCTAAACGGAACCATTGGCCAGAGCGCGGCCAGCCCCCCATCAGCCAGCAGTGAGCGCTTTGCCCTTAGCAGCGGCTACTGGTATGCCGGCACCGAAACAATCATCTACTTACCGGCTGTCATCAAACAGTAAGCGGCTTATGGCTCTCCGTTCCCTACTATACGCTCATACAAGGCTACCGTAACGGCCGTAGGCTCCACCGCCAGTTCTGCTTGCAGCCGCTTGGTACAGCGCTGATAAGTACGCAGCGCCTGAGCGCGGTTGCCCAGCGCTTCAAAGGCCAACATTTGCAGCCGGTAAGCCTGCTCCCAACAATCATCACGGGCCAGCATTGCCTGAGTGACAGCCAATGCCGCTTCCGGCTCTTGCTGCGCCAGAAGTGCCTCTGCCAGCCGCTGAGCCGTACGTAAATAGAGCTGGCGCAGTCGCTCCCGCTCCTCAGCAGCCCACGGTTCGTAAGGATACTCTTCCAAATAATCCCCCTGGTAGAGATCCAAGGCCCGCCGGTAACGGCCGACTGCCCCCGCCTGATCCAGCGCCAGCAGCCGATCCCCTTCGGCAATCAGCCACTCAAACTCATCCACATCCAGCCAGAGATCGGACCCGGTCCGCCAGCCATAACGACTTTCATCCCGATCCACATAAGCGGAGGGCGCATTCCGCTGGCGTGCCGGCTCCAGCAGGCTGCACATGGTACTAAAAGAGACCTTAAAATCACGCAGGGCGGCCTCCGGATCCTGGTCCGGCCACAGCAGTTCCGAAATCTGATCCCGATCCAGACTGGTGTGGCGCTGGGTCAGCAGCAGCAAAAAGAGCAGGCGTGCCTTGCGCCGCTTCCACTCAGCGGTAGCTACCTCTTCCCGGCCGCGCCAGAGGCGAAAGGGGCCTAACGTTTGCAGCCGCAGTTGGTAGCCGGGATGGATCTGTACCCGCGACAGGCCTAGCTGATCTAGCAGCCGTTCGGCCACAGCCTGCACAGAACCAGACGAAGGGAGCGCTGCCAGCCCGTGATCGCGGGCAAAGAGGAGCAGCGGCACCAGGGCATGCGGGTCGGGTGGCCCCAGCAGCACCGGGCGCATAAAGAGAAAATCGTAGCCATACGACTGCACCCGCTGCAACAGGTCAGCCACGTCGCGCCGCAGCCGGACCTCATCATCAAGCGACCGCCAGAGAAGGGCCTGCCACAAGCGGACCACCGTTTCGCCGTAGCTGTCGCTGGTATCGTGGAAACCGGTGCCGGCCTGCGCCAGCCAACCAACGGCCACTTCGGCCAGCTCAGTGCGGGCCGTTTCAACCTGACCGGCCAATACCAGCCCCGCCCCCATTGCCAGCCGAATGCCGGCCTCAATCCATTCATCCCCTGCCTGCCGCGCCAGGGCGATCCCCTGTTCGGCTGCCTGCTGTGCCTGGTCCAGGTCTCCCTGAAAACCATAGGCCTGGCACAATCCCCAGTTGGCTTCCACCTTAAGCCGGGGAACCATAATCGTTTCACTGATGGCAATGGCCTGCCGGAAGCAGCGAATGGCTTCGACAAAACCAGATCCATCTTTGCGCAGCAGCCAGGCATGACCCTGCCGCATATACCCCACGGCCGTTACAAAATCAGAGTGGAGCAGTTGGCCCCGCTCTGTACCGCGCCGGGCGCAGTCATAGGCCGCCTCTGCCTCTCCTTGAAAAGACAGGATAAGTGAAAGCAACAGCAGGGTTTCGCGGTGGGCGCGAGGACGCTGTACCGGCTCCTGCTCTTCCAGAGCGGCCTGTTCTTCCAGCAAACGGCGAGCTGCGGCCAAACGGCCGGTGCGCAGCAGCAAACGGACGGGCAGTTCGGCTTCGCCCGGCCCTTCCTGGCGCAGGGACTGGGCCTGGGCCTGGTAACTTTGAGCCGCTGCGGTACGCCCCTGGTTGAGCAAATTTTCGGCCAGCAGGTCGAGCAGCCGGGCGCGGCTTTCCCGGTCCTCCTGGCCGTCGGCCAGGCGCAGCGCTTCTTGCAATAGCTGCTCAGCCTGACTGGGATTGACGGTATCCAGATAGACACGAGCCTGGCCGCGTAAGGCACGGCTGGCCCCGCCGCGGTCGGACTGGGCACGGCTGCGGGC
>JAWOIM010000415.1:0-8670 GCA_046484685.1 Chloroflexota bacterium
AATACGACTAAACTTCGCCAATTCCCAAAGCGCCATAATTATTTAAGAACGGTCGTAGTTAAAGTTAGGCACCTGTCGCCGTTCCAGGGATTTACCCAACACCTTCTCAATATCCCGTATCATTCTGGATTCTTCGGGCAGAACAAATGTAAAAGCTTCCCCCGTCTCTTTAGCCCGACCGGTACGCCCCACCCGGTGGGTATAGGCGTCTACCGTATCCGGCATGTCAAAATTGATGACATGGGAGATGTCAGGCACGTCAATGCCGCGTGAGGCGACATCTGTGGCCACCAGAATATCATATTTGCCGTCACGAAAGCCATCAATCGCTTTTTGCCGCCGGTTTTGCGACATATTGCCCTGCAATTCCGAAACGTTATACCCTTTCTTTTCCAGGTCACGCGCCAAAAAGCGCGCACGCCGTTTTGTCCGGGTAAAAACCAAGGCCCGGCCAATGGCCATGTTTTCCAGCATGGTGAACAAGAGTGACTTCTTCTTGTTGTTTGAGATGGGGTAAAGGGCATGAGAAACCGTTTTGGCCGGGGCAATTATATCAACCTGCACCTGAGCCGGGTTTTTGAGAATGACGGTGGCCAGTTTACGAATTTCTTTGGGCATGGTGGCCGAAAAGAAAAGGGACTGGCGCTGCTGGGGCAGCAGTTTAATGATGCGCCGAATGTCGGGCAAAAAGCCCATGTCGCACATGCGGTCTGCCTCGTCTAATACCAACACTTCAACCTTTGACAGGTCAATAGCCCGATCCCCTACCAGGTCGAGCAGCCGGCCGGGGCAAGCCACAACAACTTCGACACCTCGTCTGAGTTTGTTGATCTGGGCCTGTTTCCCCACGCCCCCATAGACGGCCAGGCTGCGGATTTTGGTGTGGCGGCCCATTTCAATCGTGGCCTGGTGGGTCTGTTCGGCCAGTTCACGGGTGGGGGCCAAAATAAGGGCACGCACCTGGCGCAGGGGACCGTTTGTCAGGCGCTGTAGAATAGGCAGCATAAAAGCGGCCGTTTTGCCTGTCCCTGTTTGGGCGATGCCGATGATGTCACGGCCGTTTAGAATATGGGGGATGGCCTGTTGTTGAATAGGAGTAGGCGTTACAAAGCCTACGTCCTTGATGCCCGCATTCAGGCGTGCATCGAGAGCAAATTGATCAAAATTCATAATTGAGTACTCCTTGACTCATTGAGCCAAGTCGCACCCTTAGCCCGCTGGTGGCGGGTTCTTCTAACAACAACCGGCCACATTCTAATTTAGGCAAACAAAAAGGCCAATCCTTTCCATAATGTTTAGGATAGGCCCAATCACTGTTTGCTCTATTTACTGTTTACTACTTACTTGTTACTACTTTCTAGTAGCCACTACTTACCAGTAGCAACTACTTCCTAGTAGCAATGGGCGGTACAAGACTCGAACTTGTGACCTCTACGATGTCAACGTAGCGCTCTAACCAACTGAGCTAACCGCCCTAACGAAGCTGGATTATACCAACAATCACTTTGCCGTCAATATTTTCTAACGGGCAACTTCTTTTGCCAGGAGCCGCCTTATCTGTCATAATCAGAGTATTCATTGTCTAACGGGTGAGGACTATTGAGCAAACGACGACAGCGACGATCCATAAAGAACCGCGCCAGCCGCTCTGAATTAGGCTGGGTGGGGTTGGCCCTGGCTGGGGTCATCATGGCCACCTTCGGCTCTATTCTGGCCGATTATACCGGTTTAAGGTATGAATTGATGGGTGGGTTTGTCTGGACATTTTTCTTGCTGGTCTCTTTTTTTATGGTTTTACTCTATTTTGCTCAGTTTGTGCTGCCGCTGGGCGAAGAAGGCGAATCATGGCTTGAGGGCCTTGATATGATCTGGCGCCATTATCGACTGCGCGGCGATCTCTTTTTGAACCAGTTTATGAACCCTGTCCCCGAAAAGGTAAAAGAGGAGAAAGGTGCCCTGCCGCTTAGCTTTAAGAAATTGCAGGCCGGTTTTGTGCCCAGCCATCAGGCGCTGGCTATTGTGCGTAATAATCAGCATACACGAGCGGCCGGCCCCGGGTTTGTTATGTTGGCAAAAGGGGAACAAGTGAAAGAAATGATTGATCTGCGTCCCCATACGCGCAGCCAGACGATTAAAGCCAACACGCGGGATGGTATTCCTATAGAAACAATCGTCGGGGTAACGTTTCAGGTGCGCCGTCAGCCAGCCAATCAGAGTGATGATCGACGGCCGTATCCCTATGATCGCGAGGCTATTTTTCATGTAAGCTATTTATACAGCATGCATGAAGGCGAAAAACGGCAGCCATGGACGGAACAAGTCTGCCCGCGAGCGGCAGCTCTGGTTGTGGATAAATTAGCCCGCTTTACGCTGGACCAGCTATACAATGGAGAACAAAACGGCCGTTTGCTTCTGCAAGAAATTGCTGAGGGGACCAAACAATCGCTGGCCGAATGGTTAACGCCTCGGGGCATTGAACTTCTGGGCGTGGGCGTTGGTCATTTACAGCCACCCGACAAGGTTAAAGAACAGCGTGTTCGTTCCTGGCAGGCCGGTTGGGAACGCAAAATCAAGGTCCAAGAAGGCAGGCAACAGGCTGAGGTTCTGCGTTACAACAAGTTGAAACGGGCACAGGCACAAATTGAAATCGTTAACAACATTTTGGAAAGTATCGACGCCATACGCTATGTAGAGGATGCTGATTTGTCTGAAATTATTATGCTGCGTATGGTAGAAGTGCTGGAAGAAACGGCGCAAGATGCCCTGGTTCGTAAATTGTTGCCGGAGCAGGCATTATCAAAACTGGTGAAAGATACTTCTGGGGAGATGCGACGACTGCTGCGTCAATCAGATGCTGAAAAAGAAGAGGAGGCGGCTGAAGCATGAACCAGACTGGCCGCCCCGTTGAACCCGCTCGTGAAGTACAGGGCAGATCGGTTTTGATGGTTTTGATACTGGTTATGCTGCTTGGCTTCTGGCTTACTGCCTATAGTTTAGAGCGAGTTAGCCTGGATCCGTTTTTTGTGCGCTGGTTGGGGGGACCAATCACCGGTCTGCTGCCTCGGCCCATGATTGTCATGATGGAGATGTTCCATTGGCGGGTGCTGCGCCATTTTTTGCCGGTGGCAGCCGGAATATATCTGGCTTATCGGGCTGCCGTTGGCCTGGTCAAAACGCTGTATGATTTACCTGTGGAGGGGGATGCCACCCAATTTTTACAGCGTCTGCGAGCAGCCAGCCCGGCTGGTATCAATCCGGTAGCGCTTAAGAGCCGTACGCTGGAAGCGGAACGGCCGAATTCTATTGTGCTGCGTGTAGGTGGGCCGGCTAAGGTCAAGGTTGCTGTTGGGGACGTGGCTGTGACGGAACTAAACGGCCGTTTTCAGCAAGTCTTGGGTGCCGGCACCCATACACTGGGTCGCTTTGAAACTGTTCACAGCGTTATCGATTTGCATCCCCAGGAACGGACCGCTGCCGATATAATTCTGATCACCAAAGATGGACTCGAATTAACGGCCGATCTTACCATACGGTTTCGCATCAAACAGGGGGATCCCCCCACCACAGAAACCCCCTTTACCTTTGTTGATGAGGCGGTACGCCAGGCTGCTTATTTTATTCGCCTACAAGATGATCAGAGCGATACCTGGGAAACGCTTCCCCTCAAACAGGCCCGGCAGTTGCTCTACGCCACAGTGGCCCAATTTAATCTGGATGAAATTCTGGAACCGGCCACACCCCATACCGAACCTTATCTGGCCATTCACACTGTATTAGACAGTGAATTGAAAAAAAAGTTGGACCCGATGGGGCTTGAACTGCTTTCAATCCATATCGGCCGTTTAGAGCTGCCCACACCGGTACTGGACCAGGTCATCGACTATTGGCAAAGCCATTGGGAAAATCGGCGCCATATTGTCGCCGCCGAAGGTGAGGCCGAAGCGCTTGAAGAGATAGACATGGCCCGCGCCCAGGCCGAGATTATGATGATTAAGGCCATTGTCGAAGGAGTCAAGCTGGCCAGGGAACAGGGCAGATCGGGCGATATGCGCCATATTTTGGCCCTGCGCCTCATTGAAGCCCTGGAAGGTATGACCCGCCACTCTCAAGAAGCCGGCCCGGTGGTCGGGCCATTGACCGGGCCTTTGGCCGAAGAGATTCTGCCCCGTCTTACCGACATGCGCCGGCAGGTAGCACGCCCTTATCTCAATGAGCGCAATGATGAGGGTAAACCATGATCCACAATGTACCGGTCTGCCCCAATGAATATGAGCAGCGCCTGGAACAACTGCAAATTACGGCCAAACTGTTGGAGTTTCTGGTCGAACTGCTGTATCCTCATGCAGATGAAGAAAGTCCGGAAATCATTCGACTCAAAGATATAGAGCGCCGTTACCGATTGACCAAACTGCAACCAAACGGACCGGCGCGTCAGGCGCTGGCCCAATCTCGACGCATAAACCGTACTCAGCGCCAGCTCCGGCGGCTAGGCCTGTGTGAATTTTATACTGGGCTGATCTTTCTTTACTATAATAATGACTGCCACCGGGCCTTGACTCAATTTGCTGAGGCGCGTTTGCAATGGGGCCTGGTCAATGAAGCTCAGCCTGTTTGCCTGACCCATTATGGGCAGGGATTGGTCCATTATCATGAGGGTGATTATGAATTGGCGCTGCGCCAATTTGCTGTTGTTGAGCGACTTTTACAGCGAATGCATATTAGGAAGAATAACCAGGAACGCTTTTTACACTGTCTAAGATATTATGTGGACAAAGATAGAGTCACTTTGCTGGAAAAAATGTGGCCACCTGAAGTGCCTGAAAGTGGTCCGGAATCAGAGCCAGAGCGAGAACCGGCATCAGAGCCGGAAGCGGAGCCACAGACCGCTCCACCCCATACGGCCGTAACGGAACCGCCTTATGCGTCAGGTACTGCTTCTTATTCCGATTCCGACAGCGTCCAGCAGTCTGACGGGGCATTGCTGCCCCTTGACCGGATGAATGCCCCAACCCCCATGCCCGGCCACCAGATGCGCGGCTGGCGCTATATCTGGTACAAAGTCGAACAGCGGCATGATCAGTTTCTCGAAACCTATTCTCAGGGAGACTGGTTGTTGGTTGATACAGAGCAAAAAAATGGGTCACATGGGCCGGGTACGCCCGTTGTGGTCGGCGACGATCAAGAACAGCTCCACGGCAGCGTGATTGTCCGGCCCTACAGCGAAAATAAGCAAACAAACCCACCTGTTCGTATTCATTATTTGGGTCGACTGGTTGGCCATGATAGACGTATTGACCACACTGACTTTTCAGTCGATCCTTATTCTAGAGACGTTACCTTACAGATGGACAGCCGGCAGCAAATTGCAATTCAAGAAGATAAAATTGTAGGCGTTGTTATAGGCATATGGCAGCAAACAAGCTTCCCTCAGCAGCCGTGATTTTGGGCTTGTTTCATGCCCTCATAGACAAAGGATAAGATAATATTATGGGCGATCAAGTTCTTCTTATTGGGGCCACTTTGTTAGACATCAAAGGGCAGCCGGATGTGGGGTTGGAGCCGGGCACCTCTAATCCGGCCGTTATTCGTTCAACGCGAGGAGGCACGGCCCGCAACGTGGCCGAAAATTTGGCACGGCTGGGGGCATCAGTAACCTTGCTGTCGGCCGTTGGTGCTGATTTGACCGGCCAACGCCTGCTGGAGCAAACGGCCGCGTCTGGTGTTAATCTGGACTACGTACAGACGATATCAACACAAAACACAGGGGCTTATATTGCCCTGCTGGAAAAAGACGGCACGCTGTCGGTCGCCCTGGATGATGTGCGGGTGATGGCTCACATCACGCCCGACTTTTTGCATAGCATGCGTGCTTTGTTTGCCGAAGCCGATATGGTGATGATGGATGGCAGCCTGACGCCGGCCGCCCTCAAAACTGTCGTCCAGTTGGCTGAGGAATATCAGACTCCTCTGTGTGCTGACCCGTCATCGGCACGCCTGGCTTATAAACTACGGCCGTATTTTCCCCATTTGCATCTTGTGGTCCCCAATGAAGTGGAGGCCCTCGAACTATGCCAGATGGACCTGGACCGGGCGGATCCGGATATTAGTATCAAGCTGGCCCGCCAGCTTATTCAGTCCGGTGTAAAACATGCCGTTATAACTTTGTCTGACTTTGGCCTTACTTATGCAACCTCAGACGAAACGGGTACCATTCCGGCCCGCTATAGTGAAATGGTAGACAGTACAGGCACGGGGGACGCCATAACGGCCGCTATCATTTTTGGTATGGTCAACGATCTGCCCACGGTAGAGTCGATGCGTTTAGGCGCAGCCGCAGCCGGTCTGACGCTGCAAATTCATGATACGGTTGTGCCTGAACTGAGCCTCGATATGCTGTACGATCATTTAATTGTTTAATGAATGACTGGGTTGGGTTGCTAATTTGCCTGCTCTATGTTGGCCTCATGCTTGGCCTGGCTGAGCTTTTGCGCTCTCGTTGGGGGTTATCGGCCCGCTTCACCCGTAAATACATCCATATCAGCGTGGGCATGATGAGCTGGGCACTCCCCTTTCTGTTTACGGTTCCCTGGTACTTTGTATTGGCCTGTGCCGGTTTTGCCCTGTTCAACTGGTTGGATTGGCGTTATGGCTTGATTAAATCAATGCAAAGCAGCAATGAAGCCAACCTCGGTACCGTCTATTTCCCCATTATGGCCGCCATTGTGACACTCCTCTTTTGGTCGCAGCCGCCGCTGCTGGTGGCGGCGTTGATGCCCTTGACCTGGGGAGACGGGTTGGCCCCGGTGGTCGGCTATCATTACGGCCGTCACGTTTACGCCTTTCAGGCCAATAACCGCACCTGGGAAGGCTCCTCTGGCTTCTTTTTGGCTACGCTTCTTTTTACCTGGCTGGCACTGTGGGTAATGCCCGGCACGCCTGACCTGACGCCGGCAATGGCTTTCCTGCCCGCTTTCACCCTGGCCCTGGCCACCACCCTGGTCGAAGCCGTTTCTCCCTGGGGCATCGACAACATTACGATAACGGCCGTGGCCCTTCTACTGCTCCATTTTTGGTTCTGACGGGTTCATTGTTTTTAACAGGGCCAGATGGGTCCACTCTGGAAACGTGACCGTGCCCTCTACTCCTCCTCCCAGCCTTCCTCGCCGATGAGTGGGACAAAGGCCACCGGATTCAGCCGTTCATGGTCAAACTGTTCGGCACCGGTGCGAGTGATGCGAATGAGTCGCTGCTGCCGCTTTTTTTTGCCTACGGGAATGACCAGCCGGCCGCCTACGCTCAACTGCTTCTGTAACGAACGAGGCACAGTCGGGCCTCCGGCCGCCACAATAATTCCCTCATAAGGCGCATGCTCCGGCCAACCCTGGGTTCCATCCCCGTGACGCACCTGAATATTGGTATAGCCCAACAGGTCAAAGCGGGACTGGGCATATTCAACCAGCTTATGGTGGCGTTCGATGGTGTAGACTTGTGTTACAATACGGCTCAAAATGGCCGCAGCATAACCGGAACCGGTCCCGATTTCCAGCACCCGGTCGGTGGGCAGCAGGCTGAGTTGCGTCACCATTAAGGCCACGACATAAGGTTGGGAAATCGTTTGCCCGGCCAGAATGGGCAAAGGTCCGTCATCATAGGCCCGATGTTGGTAGCGGTCCGGCACAAAAAGATGGCGAGGCACACTTTGCATGGCCCGTAATACGGCCTCATTGGTAATGCCTCGTTCTTGAATTTGTTTTTGGACCATCTCAGCCCGCAGTTGGGCTAACATATGAACATTCATCGTCTATCGTCCGCCGTCTATCGTCCATTTTTGAAGGAGTTTTTCATGAAATGCCCTTACTGCAAAGCTAACATGACAGAAGAAACACTCAATTACACCGTTGATCACGAGGGCCAGACCTTAACGTTGGAAGGCATTCCTACCTGGGTCTGTGAAGCGTGCGAGTCTACCCTCGTTGAAGATGAAGTGATTGAAGCCATAGAAGATATGCTGGAACATCTGGATACGGTGCAGACCGGCGTTGATGACGAAGAAGCGTAGGTCAGGCCATTTGCTCCAGCCTGGCTATCAACCGCTTCAATTTAGACCAATCGCGCCGCGTGACGTAGATCATGGCCAGGGAGAGAAGGATACGTTGGTCACAGGCAGGGTCTTCGGCCAGCTTCTCATACACGATGCGGGCTTTGTCATCCATCCGTTGGGTCTTGACGTATTCGTAAGCCAGCTCGTGTAAAAGGGCGTCTCGTTCTCGCTGCATGCGTGACACTTCCAATATGTGTAGTTTGTTTTCTTTCACGGCATTCCCCACTCGTTTCATTACTTCAACCAGTTGGTCAGAGGTAAAGGGCTTGGTAATGAAACCGCGTGCGCCCACGGCCATGGCTTCGGTAAAGGTGCTGCGCTGCTGTTCGGCCGAAATGACGATACAGGCCAGATTGGGCAGCTCCCGTCGCATGATGGCGATAGCCTCAAGTCCGTTTAGTCCCGGCATGTTGACATCCATTAACGCAATGTGGGGCCGGTGCTGTCGGGCCAACTCCACGGCTTCTTGACCGTTTTGGGCCAGGGCGATTACTTCTACCTCAGGCACCAGCGTTAACATGAGCCGGGTGCTGCGGCGTGTTTCGGCTTTGTCGTCGGCAATCAAGACG
>JAWOIM010000460.1:0-4858 GCA_046484685.1 Chloroflexota bacterium
GTGGCGGGCGGTGGGGGCGCGGTACATCTCTACCTGACTCCAGGAAGTGCCGCCGGCCCCGGCTACGTCAATGGCGGCCACGCCGGCGCTGCGTAAATGGCGGGCCGCTTCAGGCGAAAAGCCCCAGCCCACCTCTTTGGCAATAACGGGCACTTCCAGTTTGTGGCAAACGGTTTCAATCTGAGACAGCAGGTTGGCAAAATTGCCGTCACCTTCGGGCTGGACGGCCTCTTGCAAGGCGTTGAAGTGGAGGATGAGAGCATCGGCCTCACACATCTCTACGGCCCGCCGGCATTGGGCCAGACCGTACCCATAGTTGAGCTGCACCGCACCCAGGTTGGCAAAGAGCAAAATGTCTGGGGCCACGTCGCGCACCTGGTAGGTATCGGCCAGAGATTCATCTTCGATGGCAGCCCGCATAGAGCCAAGTCCCATAGCCATGCCGCTGGCCTGGGCCGCTTCGGCCAGGGTGCGGTTGATGGCCCGCGCTTCGGCCGTACCCCCGGTCATGGAGGAGATAAGCAGCGGCCGTTGCAGCCGCTTACCCAGCAGTTCAGTTGTGACATCAATGCCGGCTAAGTTGAGTTCGGGCAGGGCCTGGTGCATAAAATGGTAGCGTTCCAGGCCGGTGGTCAGCTTTTTGAAAGAGACATCTTCTTCCAGATTGATGCGAATGTGGTCGGCTTTACGCCGTTCGTGGATTTGCACATCAACGGCCGCTTGGGCCTGATGGGGGGGGGTAGTCATGCACTTCTCCTCTTGAGATGGACCATAGACCATAGACCACGGCCCCTGATTTAATCGGGAGTGGACGATGGACTGCCGTCTATCGTCTATCGTCTGCCGTCCATCGTCTGCTGCCCAATGTAATAAAAATCGTCAGCTTGTGAGTATACTATGGTCAACGCCGATTTGCGAGTTTAAGCCAGGTTGACGCTAAGGCTACGATTGGCAGATGTTTGGCGAGTGAAAACGGCCGTAAACTCGCACACCGCTTGCGGCTACGATACAATTGCACAAGTAAAAAGTAACAAATGAGATGTAAAATATGCTGCTTGCAACCCTGCTCCCTTTATCCTTCATGATTCATAAGTTATACCAGAGACAACACGCGCCGCGGCGCACCAGGAAATGAATGAAAATGACGGACGACCGAGGACGGATGACGGAGTAGGTTCTTCCGTCTTCGGTCCTTCGTCCTCCGTCCTATTTACAGAGGAGAAATCATGCGTGTACTAATTACAGGGGCTGCCGGCTTTCTTGGCTCCCACCTATCTGATCGTTTTATTACCGAAGGACATACGGTGGTGGGGATGGACAACCTCATTACCGGCAATATGGACAATATTGCTCACCTCTTTGGCCATGAGCGCTTTAGTTTTATCAAACATGACGTCAGCAACTATATTTATGTGCCGGGTGAATTGGATGCTGGCCTCCACTTTGCCTCACCGGCCAGCCCCATTGATTATTTAGAGCATCCCATCCCTACCTTGAAAGTTGGCTCATTGGGTACCCATAATACGCTGGGGTTGGCCAAGCACAAGCAGGCCCGCTACCTGTTGGCCTCTACCTCGGAGGTGTATGGTGATCCGCAGATTAACCCTCAGCCGGAAACCTATTGGGGCCACGTTAATCCCATTGGCCCGCGGGGCGTGTATGATGAGGCCAAACGTTTTGCCGAAGCCATGACGCTGGCCTACCAGCGCTATCATGGCCTGGAAACGCGCATTGTGCGCATTTTTAACACCTATGGCCCTCGGATGCGCTTAAATGATGGCCGGGTTGTGCCTAATTTTATTCATCAGGCGCTCACCGGACAGCCTTTAACCGTGTATGGTGACGGCAGTCGGACCCGCGCTTTTCAATACTACACCGATCTGGTGGAGGGGATTTACCGGCTGCTGCTGTCGGATGAAAAGCTGCCGGTCAATATCGGTAATCCCAACGAAATGACGATTTTGGATTTTGCCCATGCAGTGGTTGAGGTTGCGGGTAGTGATTCAGAGATTGTTTTTGTGCAGCCGAAAGATGAGCGCGTAACGGATGATCCCCAGATGCGCCGGCCGGATATTACTAAAGCCCGCCGGGTGCTGAACTGGGAACCGGTAGTAAACCTGGCCGACGGCCTGGCTAAAACGGTGGCTTATTTTCGGGATCGGGTGTAAGGCAAAGGTGCAGGGTTGTAGAGTGGCGGCTGCACTTCGCCGCTTCGCCCCCGTGCCACTATGATCCATGAGTAGAACCGTAACGTTACTGCTGTATGAACCGCGCCGGGTGTGGCAGCCCTGGTGGTTGTGGCTGCTGGCCGTAGGCTTGGGTGTGTCGTTGGCGTTTGGCTCTCCCCGGTTAGTAATAGGTGTGTTGGGGGCAACGGCCGTATGCCTTCTCATCCTCAGGCAGCCTCTATGGGGCCTGGGACTGGCTCTGCTGGCCGGCCCCTGGGCCGCCCTGGAAAGCGTGGTCCTGGGGCCTCTGCTGCCGGGTGGTGGGCTGCTCAACAGCGGCCAGCTGCTGCTGCTGCTGACCCTGGCTGCCTGGCTGGCGCGAGGCTTGCTGCGCCGCCACATCTCGCTGCCCCCTACATTTCTCAACTTACCCCTGGCTCTGCTGCTTTACCTGATGCTGCTGACGCTGATTCACAGCTACGATCTGTTTACCGGCTTCAAGGAGCTGATTAAATGGGTGCAAATGGGGTTAATTGTCTGGCTGGTGGCCGACATGGTGGCAGGCGTCTCCCCGAAGCCAGGCTTTTCTTTAGAACAGTCGTGGGTAACCGAGGGCAAGAGCCGGCTCTCCTCAGGCTTTCAATGGCTGCTGGCTGCGCTGCTGTTATCTGGATTAAGCCAGGCGCTGATTGGTATCTGGCAGTTTGGCCTGCGGTCTACGGGACCGGAGCATTTTATAATTTTGGGACGTTTTTATCGGGCCTACGGCACGTTTGAGCAGCCCAACCCGTTTGGTGGCTTTATGAATTTGCTGGGCCTGTTGGCCTGGGGGCTGCTGCTGGGGCTGTTAACCTGTGGCTTGCTGCAGGGTTGGACCAGGTGGCAGGAGCGGGGCGGTGAGAGGGGTGCCAAGCTAACGGCCGTTTACTATCTCTGGCTTGTTTTTGCCGGATTGTGTGCCGGGGCCATGAGCCTGGCGCTGGTTTTTTCCTGGAGCCGGGGAGCCTGGCTGGGTTTTGCAGCCGGGCTGGCCGTGCTGCTGCTGACCTGGCCGCGACGCTTGTGGCACGGCTTGATCTTGCTGCTGCTGGCCGCAGGGCTGCTGCTGCTGGCTGTTCAGTTTAATTTGCCGGGAACGGCCGTACTCACCGAGCGTGTTACCAGCTTTGCCGATGACCTGACCCTGGCCGACGTGCGTGGAGCCGACATTAACGATGCTAACTATGCCATCCTGGAGCGGTTGGCCTATTGGCAGAGTGGGTTAGATATGGCCCGTGACTACCCCTGGTTGGGGGTGGGCATTGGCAACTATGAGCCGGCCTATGCCGATTATGCCCTGCTCAATTGGCCTTACGCGCTGGGCCATGCCCATAATTACTATATCAATCTCCTGGCCGAAACGGGTATAATTGGTCTTTTCGGTTATATGCTGTTTTGGTGTATTATCATAGGCTATACAATAGGCATAAGTCGCCGTTTGGAGTGGCCCTGGCGTGGCGTGGCCTTGGGCCTGTTAGCTGCCTGGGTTGGTCTTGGCGTACACCATCTGGTTGATAAGCTTTATGTTAATAATATTTATATTCATTTGGGCCTGATGTTGGCTTTGTTACACTTGTTGCGCCTTGACAACAGTATTCTTTCGGGCAAATCTTTTTATGAAGAGGTATTCGTTTATGAGAGCGATGGTCGCTGATATGGCAGTCCGCTTTGGGCTGAATCCATTAGAAACCAAACGGTTTATTAAGTTTGCTGTCGTAGGCAGTATTGGCTTTATTGTAGACTTTGGTATTTTTAATATTTTGCTGGGGCCGCTCAACCTGTTATTTGCTGAGGGCAGTGCCGCCTTTCTTTATTTGCTTGAGTATGGTCTGCCGCTAAACAGTGTCCGCAGCCTGGCCACCACATCGGCCGGGGCGATTTCTTTTGTAGCGGCCATTATGAGCAACTTTATCTGGAATCGTTATTGGACCTACCCTGATTCACGAGGCAAGTCGGTGCGGCGGCAGTTTGCCATGTTTACCGTTGTTAGCGTGGCCGGTTTTTTAATCCGTATCGCTATCATTTTTTATACCCATTATCCGTTTACTGATTTGGTGGCTCCCCTCCCTTTATTGGCCCCCTATGCCGAGCGTATTGGGGACAACTTAGCCCTGATTTTGTCTGTATTGGTCGTTATGTTTTGGAACTTCTTTGTGAACCGGTATTGGACATATAATGATGTTGATAATGGGAATCATAGTACGTAATGTGTAGTGCGTAAGGGGTTTCACTCCGCATTGCGCCCTGTGTACTATTCTATTATGGCTAATTCGCCCCGCATCGGTATTGATGTCACGGCCGCTTTGGCGCAGGGTGGGGGTATCGGCCGTTATACCCGTGAATTGGTTCGAGCCGTTGTTGCTAATGACGCCTCCTTTCACTACCATCTTTTTTCTGCCCGCCCTCCGTCTCAATTACCGGTTCCCGACCCGCTGCCCCAGGCTGCGCATGTGAGCTATACGCCGGCCCCGCTGCCGGAGCGCTGGCTCTACCGGCTCTGGTACCGGCTGCGACTACCTCTGCCGGTGCAGTTGGTCACGGGTCGTCTGGACTTATTTCATTCGCCTGACTTTGTACTGCCGCCGGTTGCCGGGGGTATTCCCACCCTATTAACCGTTCACGATCTCTCTTTTATTCACTATCCCCATACC
>JAWOIM010000478.1:0-9735 GCA_046484685.1 Chloroflexota bacterium
GTGAGCGAGGTCGCCACCCTGGCCGGCCGCGGCGCCGCCGAGGCCGAAGCAGCCATGGACCTCGTGCTCAGCTTCCAGCGCACCAACGGCGGCCGGTATTCACCCGAAGCCACCGCCCTCGATAACCTGGTCGATCGCTGCCTCACCGGCATATTCAATTATCTCGATGTCCAGATACGTGTCTTCATCGACGAGCCGCGCGGCGAGTCGGCCGCAATCCTCTCGAGCACCCTGTTTCCCAATAATGTCGGCGATATCACCGTCCTGCCCTATCCCGAAGAACACGCCCAGATAAATACCGTGCTGCAGTATTACTTACCCTGGTTTTCGTCTTAGCGTTGCCGCTGGCGTTAGCCGCTTGTAGCGAACCGCAGGTTATGGAAGTAACCCGTGAGGTCGTTATTACCGAAACCATTACCGAAACGGTTACTGAAATGATAGATGGCGAAGAAGTTGTCGTTGAAGTAACCCGTGTTGTTGAAGTGCCGGCCGATGCGCCAGAGGCTGAAGAGCCAGATGCCCCGATGCCTGTTGATCGTACCGGTGCCTGGCTTGATACAGTTGTTGTCGTTGAAGAGCCGTCTCAGGATGCCGCTATTACCCGTCTTTTGGCCGGTGACATCGACATCTTTGCTACCGGTATTGCCAACCCGGTTATTGCCGACCGCATTGCCGAGTCTGCCGATCTGACCAGCGTGCGCAGCTTTGGTTTGTATGACGAACTGAGCTTTAACCCCGCCGGCCCTGAGTTTGAGGACGGGTCACTAAATCCTTTTGCTGTGGCAGAGATTCGTGAAGCGATGAACTGGCTAATCAACCGCGACCACATCGCTCAAGAGCTGTATGGTGGTCTGGCTATTGCCCGTTGGCTGCCTATCTCCCCGGCCGGTAGTGACTACGCTCGCCTGGCTGATGTCGCTCGCGCTCTGGAAGCCCAGTACGCGTATGACATGGACCGTGCTGCCGAAGTTATTGGCGCCGAAATGGAAGCATTAGGTGCCGAGATGGATGGTGGTGTGTGGACCTACAATGGTGACCCGGTTGAGATTACACTGCTTATCCGCACCGAAGACACCCGTCTGCAGATTGGTGACTATGTGGCCAATCAGTTAGAAGACATCGGTTTCACGACGATTCGTGATTACCGCACTGCTGCTGAGGCATCCCCCATCTGGTATTCCGGTGATCCGGCTTTGGGCGAATGGAACATTTATACCGGTGGTTGGTCGGCTACCCTGGTCAGCCGTGATGATGGTGGCAATTTTGCCTTCTTCTACACCGATATGGGTCTGCCCAGCCCGCTGTGGGCCGGTTACCAGAATGATCCTGCCTACTATGAGCTGGCTCAGCGCCTGGACAACAACGACTTTGCCACGCTGGATGAGCGGCGTGAAATGATGGCCGAAGCGCTGGAATTGGCAATGCGTGATTCCTATCGTGTCTGGACCAGCCATCGCGCCAGTGAAACTCCCATGAATGCCAATGTTTCTGTGGCTTCTGACCTCTTTGCCGGTGTGGCCGGTGGTGGTCTGTGGGCCAGCACCCTGCGCCGGACTGGCGAAGTGGGTGGGTCCATGCGTGTGGCGCTGCCCAGCATTCTGACCGAGCCCTGGAATCCCGTTGCCGGTAGTAACTGGCTCTTCGACGCCATGTTGTTCCGCGGTACGGGCGAACAGGCTGTTGTCTTTGACCCCTACACCGGTTTAGGTCTGCCTAACCGGATTGAACGAGCCGAAGTAATGGCCGTAGAAGGTCTGCCAATTGGCCAAACTCTTGACTGGGTTGACCTGGAATTTGTTTCTGAAATCGTAGTACCTGAAGATGCCTGGGCTGACTGGGATGCCGCCGAGCAGCGTTGGCTGACCGTTGGTGAAGTCTACACCGATACGCCTACCGCTTTGCTCAAGAGCACCGTTTACTACCCGGCAGATATGTATGATACGATTGCCTGGCACGACGGCAGTGCGATCTCTGCGGCTGACTTTGTGATGTTCATGATCATCCAGTTTGATCGCGCTAAAGAAGAAAGCGCGATCTTTGATGCGTCACGCGTCTCTCCTTTCAACAGCTTTATGTCTGCTTTCAAAGGTATGCGCATTGTTTCTGAAGATCCGCTGGTTATCGAGCATTACACCGACAACTACCAGTTAGATGCTGAGCTGAACGTTACCACCTGGTGGCCCCAGTACGCACAAGGTCCTGGTGCCTGGCACAATATCGCCATTGCCGTCATGGCCGAGGCTGATGAGGCTGCCGTCTTCTCCCAGGCCAAAGCTTCTGAATTGGAAGTAGACCGCTTTAACTACATCGCCGGTGAAACGGTAGCCATTTTGCGTGACTACCTGGATGTGGCTGTTGAAGAAGGGAACATGATTCCTTATGCCCCGACTTTGGGTGAGTACATCTCCGAAGATGCTGCCGCCGAGCGTTATGCCAATCTGACCGAATGGCATCGCACCCGTGGTCACTTCTGGCTGGGTACCGGTGTCTTCTATCTGGAGCGTGCCTTCCCTGTAGAGGGTACGGTTATCTTGCAGCGCAATGCCAACCACCCGGATCCGTCCGATAAGTGGGATCGCTTTGCCGCAGCCGCTATTCCTGAAGTTGCGGTTGACGGACCGAACCAGGTAGACATTGGCAGTGAGGCTGTCTTTGAAGTCTTCGTTGACTTTGATGGTGCCCCCTACGCCGTTGACGATGTGACCGAGGTCAAGTTCCTGGTAATTGATGCTGATGGTGAGATTTCTCACGTGGGTGAGGCTACGGCCGTAGCCGACGGCTTATGGGAAATCGTCCTTGATGCTGAAATTACGGGTGCGTTGACAGCCGGCTCCAACCGCTTAGAGGCTATCGTGGTCTCTAACCGTGTTGCTATGCCTAGCTTCGACTCCATCCTGTTCGTAACATCGCCATAACCAAACTCCTGAGTTGATACCACCTCGCTGATAGAATGGGAAACTATTTTATCAGCGAGGTTGGTTTCCAGTTGATTTATGACATAATGTAGTATAATGGGAGCGAGCTATGTAGTCTCGCTCCTATTATGCTATGCACTTTTCAGTACAATTCATTATGCGACAGGCAAACTTAAAGAGCTTGTACTAATAAGGAGTATGTTAAGATGGCTGAAATCCCCTTACCCACAGAAGTAGATAGTAGTAGTACCGAGGAGAGGAAAGGCTCTGAAAGCACTTTTTCTCGAGTTTCCAAATATACGCTTAGCCGGGTGGTGGCCCTCTTTTTGACAGTTGTCGTGGGGGTCTATCTGACTATTATTATTGCCAACATGGGTGGAAATGTTGACAATATCCGGCGCTCACAAATTGCTGAAGAAGTTGGATTGCGGTATGGCCAGGACCCGGAGTTCCGGCAACTGTCACTGGCAGAGCGCAACCAATTTATGCAAGAGGTGATTGCTCTTGAAGAGCAGCGCATTGGACTTGACCAACCGTTTATCATACGCAGCTTCTACTTTCTGAATGATGCCTTGACCCTTAATCTGGGGCGTGCTGAGCGGTTGACCAGTGATAGCGGTTCGGCTCAAGTTCGCCGGATTATGTTAGAGCGCCTACCCCCTACGCTGATTTTGGTAGGAATTTCTTACCTGGCCTTGTTTTTTATGGGCATATTTTTGGCGCTCGTTTTGTCGCGCCAGTATGGTAGCCGGTTGGACAAATTTTTTATAGCTTTGGCCCCAACATCGGCAGCACCAGCCTGGTTTTACGGCATATTCCTTATCCTGATTTTCTCTTCCTTTTTGAGCGTGCTGCCTTTTGGGGGGATGGTAGGAGCCCCTCCACCAACAGATCCGTTGGCTTATGCCCTCAGTGTGGGCAGACATTTGATTTTGCCGGCCTCGGCCTCTATCTTGAGCGCCATCTTTTTGACTGTTTACAATTGGCGTACCTTTTTTCTTATATATTCCAGCGAAGATTATGTGGAAATGGCTAAAGCAAAAGGTCTCTCCGACAGACAAATTGAGCGACGCTATATTTTGCGGCCCACATTACCCACTATTATCACCAGCTTTGCCCTGAGCTTGATTGTCTTGTGGCAAGGCTCGATTATTTTGGAGACGGTTTTTAATTGGCCTGGTCTAGGACGGCTGATCTTTCAGGCGATTGGTCTTTTCGACACCCCCATTATTGTAGGGGTTGTTGTCGTCTATGCTTATTTATTGGCCATGACCGTCTTTTTGTTAGATATTGTTTATGCCCTGGTTGATCCACGAGTAAGGGTTGGGGCAGGAGGTCAAAAAGGATGAGGGGCTTAAAGAATCTGTGGAACGATTTAAAAGCTTATCCATCAGCCGTTGTCGGTTTGCTGATGATTGTAGCCCTGATTGTTATCTCTATCTATGCTGTGATCGCTATTCCTTACAATGAAGCTATTTCATTGTGGCGGGGTGGTGATGCCTGGGCGCAATCTCCTCGGAATGCCAGACCGGTATGGGCCAACTATTTTACCAGTCAGCAGTTGCCGCAGACGATCACCCTTAGCAGCAGCAGTGAGGGTGTAGAAACAACTGTTGAGGATTTAAATGGCACTCGGAACATGAAGATGCTGTTTACGTTTGATTATCCTTATGATGCTTTTCCACAGGAGATCAACGTCTTTTTTAGGGCGCAATACGATCAACGGCAGCCCCACACCAGTTTGGTATGGCACACACCTGACGGGCGCGAGATTCGTATTGGGAACCTGGCACTCCGTTCGGCTGAAACGTATCGCTTTGGTCAGGAGAGCCGCCTGTTGCGCCGGCTGGATGGTCAATCGGCACAAGTAGGGTTGTTTGCTGACCCCAATCGTGAAACGGCCGTTCCCCTCAAGGGTCAATACCAGTTAGAAGTGGACAGTATTCTCTTTGAGGATGGTGGAGAGGTTGAGGCAACTCTAGTGATCTACGGTCAGGTGCATGGTATGGGTGGTACAGACCATCGCCGCCGTGACCTGTCTGTCGCTTTGCTCTGGGGTACACCCATTGCCCTCGCCTTTGGCCTGTTGGCCGCTGTGGGTACCAGTGTAACAACCATGATTATTGCCGCAGCTGGCGTCTGGTTTGGGGGGATAACCGACAGTGTTATTCAACGGGTTACGGAGGTAAACCTCATCTTGCCGGTCTTACCCATCCTGATTATGGTGGGTATATTCTTTTCTCGAAGTATCTGGGTTATTCTAGGTGTTATCATTATACTGGGTATTTTTAGTGCGGGCATCAAGACCTTCCGCGCCATCTTCTTGCAAGTGAAAGAATCACCCTATATAGAAGCCGCTCAGTCGTATGGTGCCAGCAGTTGGCGCATTATATTTAACTACATGCTGCCGCGTATCGTTCCCGTGTTAATTCCCCAGTTTGTGGTGTTGATTCCCAGTTTTGTATTCTTGGAGGCTGGATTGGCCGTTCTCGGATTAGGCGACCCGGTTTTGCCAACCTGGGGTAAAGTAATTGATGATGCTTACCGGCAGGGTGCATTACATAACCAACATTACTATTGGGTGATGCAGCCGGCCGTTCTTTTGATGATTACCGGCTTTGCTTTTTCAATGGTAGGTTTTGCCCTAGACCGTGTTTTTAACCCTAAACTGAGAGAGGTATAACATTCATGCAAGAGAAAACTCTTCTGAACGTAAAAGATTTAGTGCTGCATTTTCGAGCCACAAAAGGAATTGTACAGGCTGTTGATGGAGTAGATTTTGATCTTGGCTATAATGAAGCCGTTGTTGTCATCGGTGAGTCCGGCTGTGGCAAAAGCTCTTTGGCCAAAGCGATACTGCGACTTCTTCCCCGAAATGTAGAGACATACACCGGTACTATCCACCTGAATGGGACAGACATTATGCCCTTGAAAACTGAGGAGTTTCGGCGTCAGGTGCGCTGGGTTAAAATATCCATGGTTCCTCAGGCAGCCATGAACTCCTTGAACCCCGTTATTCGTGTGGGAGACCAGGTAGCTGAGCCTTCTATGGTCCATATGGGAATGAGCAAAGAGCAGGCAATGGTACAAGCCCGCAAGATGTTCCAGCATGTGGGAGTACCTGTTGATTTTGTGAGCCGCTATCCCTTTGAGTTAAGTGGTGGCATGCGGCAGCGTGTAGCGTTGGCTATGGCCCTGGTGACCTCTCCCGATCTGGTCATTTTAGATGAGCCAACCTCTGCCCTGGATGTGTTGACACAGGCCAATATCATGAACTTGCTGAAACGAATTAAGCAGCAAATGGGAACGAGTTTTATTCTCATTACGCATGATATTGCCACGTCCAGCGAGCTGGCAGACAGCATTGCTGTGATGTATGCCGGTCAGATAGTAGAAACAAGTGATGCCTATCGCTTTTTTACGGAACCCCTTCATCCTTATTCTAAAAAATTAATGGCCAGTGTGCCTAAAATGCGTAGCGATGAAGAGCCGGACTTTATTGTGGGGCAGCCACCCAGTCTCATCAATCCCCCTATTGGCTGTCGCTTTGCAGAACGCTGTCCGGCACGCTTTGAAAAATGTGATGAAGAACCGCCGATGATTGAACAAGAGGGTCGGCAAGTAAAATGTTGGTTATATATATAAGGCAAGGTTGAAAATCCATTATGACAATTAATGAAGGAGTTGTTGCACAAGATACTGTCGCTGTGTCTGCAAATGGCCAGGAACCTTTATTGTCTATTCGAGATTTGAAGGTATGGTTTGAGTTAAAACGGTTTGGTTTTGGCCATGCTGGCTATGTGCGCGCAGTTGATGGTGTTAGTTTTGATCTGGCTCGTGGTGAGGCGGTGGCTGTTGTTGGTGAAAGCGGCTGCGGCAAGTCTAGCCTTATGAAAACGATTTTGGGGTTACATAAACCAACTGAAGGCTCCATTACGTTTGAAGGACAGCGGTTATCAACATTTAGCCGCAGTGAGCTGGCCTGGTATCGTTCTCAAGTAGGATATGTTCAGCAAGATCCCTATGGTGCCCTGGCTCCTTTTATGACGGTCGAACGTATTCTGGAAGAACCGTTGATTATCAATGGCGTCCGTGATAAAGAAGAGCGCATGAGCCGTATCCGCAAGGCATTAGAAGAAGTTAAACTGCACCCGGCTGATGAATATTTACCTAAATTTCCCCATATGATTAGCGGGGGTCAGCAGCAGCGTGTCGTTATTGCGCGAGCGATGATTCTTGAGCCTAAACTGCTGGTGGCTGATGAACCGGTTTCTATGCTTGATGCCTCGGTCCGGGTTGAAATTCTTAAGCTGCTGCGTGGCTTGCAGGTGTCGCGCAATTTGGCGGTTATTTACATTACCCATGATTTATCGACAGTCCGCTACTTTTCTGAGCACATATTCGTGATGTATGCGGGGCGCCTGGTAGAAAGAGCAAAGGTTGATGATTTACTTAATAGTCCCAAACATCCTTATACACACGCCTTGCTGGAAGCCACGTCGGATCCAGATGCCGCCAATGCCAAAGTGTTCCGAGATATCCCCCCCGGCGAACCGCCCAGCCTGGTAAATCCGCCCAAGGGTTGTCGTTTCCATCCGCGCTGTCCACACATCATGAAAGGACTTTGTGACCAGAAGATGTCACCAGAGTTTGAGCCAGATCCAGAGCATTTGGTCTTGTGCTGGCTCTATGATAAGGAGCAGGTTCATAATGAGAATGGAATTCGGCCCTAGAGGTATGTTGGGATTAGGTTTTATCCTGCTGGTAACGGGTGTTGTCCTGCCTTTTTTAATGATGATTCAGGTCATTGAGCCGACCTTCTTTTTAGGCTTCTTGTCCTATTTTAGCTCGATGATTGGCTTGATTTTGGGTACTATTGGCACAGCCCTCTATGTTCGCAGAGACCGGCACGAAGAGTATTGATGCCGGCAATAAACCTGGCCGGCCTGAAAATTGGTCATGCTGTCCAAACTAATGCACTGACCGGCTGCACCGTTTTTCTTTGCCCCCCCAATACAGTAGCCAGCGTTGATATACGCGGGCCGGCTCCGGGCAGCCGTGAGTCGGCCCTGTTGGCTGTTGACAAACCGATTGATTACCTCCATGCTGTGGTGTTGACGGGTGGCAGTGCTTTTGGTTTAGCGACGGCCGATGGCGTTATGCGCTATCTGGCGGAGAATAAGATTGGCCATCCTACTCGAATACGGCCGATTCCTCTGGTGGCCGCGGCCGTTGTGTATGACCTCTTTTTGAGCAAAGGTGTGACCCCTGATGCTCAGTTGGGGTATGCTGCCTGCCGGAACGCGCACGCCACTAATATGGCGCAGGGCAATGTAGGGGCCGGGGTCGGCGTTACGGTAGGCAAATGGAATGGCTTTGAAACAATGATGAAAAGCGGCTTTGGCCTGGCCAGTCTGCAAGAGGGTGACTTGGTGGTAGGCGCTGCGGCTGTAGTCAATGCCGTGGGTGATGTCGTTAATGCCGATGGCTCTGTTCTGGCCGGAGCCTGTCTGCCTGACGGTAGTTGGTGTGCGGACCATGATCCGCTGCGTCGATTTCCTGATTCTGCCGTCACTAATGCCGTAACCAATACCACCCTCGTTGTCGTGTATACCAACGCTAAACTAAGTAAGGTACAGGCTTATCGCCTGGCTCAGCGTGCCCATGATGGGATGGCCATTGCCATTCGTCCGGTCCACACCAGCCATGATGGGGATACGGCCTTTGCCCTTTCGACCGGGAACGTGGCAGCCAACTTTGATCTGGTAGCCAATGCTGCCGTTGAGATGGTAGCCGAAGCTATTCGTAACGGCGTGCGCCATGCTTCGTAATGCATAACCTGGCGCAGCCACAACCAAAAACTCTCACCACCGAGGGCACAGAGAACACAGAGTTTTTTCTCTTTTGCTCTGTGCCCTCCGTGCTCTCTGTGGTGTAAAAAATAACCCTCGCTCACAAGGCGCAAGCTTGTACTGACTTGTGCTGAGCGTAGCCGAAGTAGCGCAGCGAACGTATTTTGCGGAATAGAGCTATAATTCGGCATTGGTAAATATAATGGTAATCTCAGTGTTTGGCAGTTCGGCCCCGGTGCCGGGCAGCCCCGGTTATGAAGAGGCGCGAACAGTCGGCCGTTTACTGGCCCAGGCCGGTTTTGCCGTGGCTACCGGCGGCTACTGCGGTACGATGGAAGCGGTCTCGCGGGGAGCGGCAGAGGCCGGCGGTCGTGTGATCGGTGTAACCTGCGACCAGATTGAGGTTTTTCGGCCGTTAGGCCCTAACGAGTTTGTGACGGACGAAATTCGGTATGCCACGCTGCAAGAACGGGTGCAACATCTGGTGCGGGAGAATGAAGGCATGATTGTGCTGCCGGGTGGTATTGGCACATTGTCAGAGCTGGCCCTGGCCTGGAGTCTGCTGCAAGTGGGAGAGATTTCACCGCGCCCGGTAGTTCTGTTGGGTGAGATCTGGCAAAATATGCTGCACGCTTTTTTTTGCCCGGATTTTATCAGGCCGCAAGATATGGATATGCTTTTTTGGGCCGAATCGCCAGAAGCGGCCGTTTCTTATATTATTGACTAGTACCATTTAATCATGCTTCTTTTCGGGCAATCCTACTATCTTCGGTTCGACCCCAAGCTGTGGCAGGCTATGCAGCCTTATCCGCCATTGGGGACACTCTATGCAGCCAGCTATATGCGCCAACGCGGCTATAATGTAGCCCTTTTCGACGCCATGCTGGCTGAATCCGAAGCTGAATGGGCAGCAGCGTTAGACCGGGTGCAGCCCCGGTTCGCCATCATTTACGAAGATAATTTTAACT
>JAWOIM010000579.1:0-4284 GCA_046484685.1 Chloroflexota bacterium
ACCAGCCCTGCAGTCGGCCCTGGCCCAATCCCAAAATAATCAGCACAAGGTGGGCAAAAACGGCTTTGACTGGCCGGAAGTGGCCGGGGTATGGGAGAAGCTGATGGAGGAGATTGGCGAACTGCAAGCGGCTGCTTCGCCTGAAGAACAAGCGGCTGAGCTGGGTGACATCCTGTTTGTGGTCGTGAACCTGGCTCGCTGGCTGGGGGTTGATGCCGAAAGCAGTTTGCGCCAGACCAACCTGCGCTTTACGCGCCGCTTTCAGCTTGTGGAACGGTTGGCGGCTGAGCGCAGCTTAGATTTGGAGCAGTTAGACTTTGGCCAATTGGACACGCTTTGGGTTGAAGTTAAGAATAAACTTGCCAAAACAGAGGGAGAAACTTACACTTGATAGGAATGTGCGTTTATCTGTGATGATTTTTTGATAATACGTAGGAGACGTTCCCCATCCTATTGTTGTAAGTAAGGAGTTGTGGGTTGTGGCCTTTATTTTTAATGTTATTCTTCCCGTATTGGCAGCAATAACGATTTTAGCAGCCGTTTTTTTTATTGGGCGGGCTTTTATTCAGCGTGGCCAGCGTGCCCGGCAGCCGTATGGGTTAGGGCAGCAAGAAAGCCGCCGCGCCATGCAGGTTGATTTTATACGAGGGTTTGCGGCGGCTGTTGTGGGGCTGCTGCTGCTGTTGGTGAGTGGTCTGGGGGGGCTGGCAGAATCGGTCGCATCCCAGTTATCCACTGAGCCAACGAGAGTTGTGGAAACGATACCCGAGCTACCCGATACTGAAACGGAAACAACACCCACAGCGACAGCAACGGCCGTGATCGCCACAACAACCCCTACGGCCACACCTGACGAACCACCAACCACGCCAACACCAACTGCTACACCTACTTCCACGCCGCAGCCAGAGCCAGAAACGGCCGTTGTGCAAAGCGGTGTCGGCGTCTGGCTGCGCTCGGCCCCCGATGCCGATTCAGAGCAGCTAGAATGGCTGTTGGATGGCACGGTACTGACGCTGCTGCCCGGTCGGCAAATGGGGTCAGATTTTGAATGGCAAGAAGTTCGCGCTCCCAGTGGTCAGGAAGGGTGGGTGGCAGTGGAATTTATTGTCTATGATACGGACCTGGTAGATGAGCCTGAGCCAGAGAACGACAACGACAACGACAATGGGGATGAATAGATAGGAAGGCTCCTATCAGGCCGGCGAACCGTCCATTTCGTCCTGCAGATCAGAATACTCCTCCCAGGCCTGATTAAAAACCGTTACCCAGCGCGGATTGCCGCGCCGCGTAACAATATTGGCCCATTTTTTGTGCGAATCCTTTTTGCGGCGTCCACTTTTCTTCTTCAATTTGCTGGGATCGATATCGGCAAACGTCCGGGCAAATGCCCCGATACGATCTTCCCGTTCTTGCTGTTTTTGTAACCATGTGTAAAAGTCCATACTGTTACTCCTTGTTAACAGTCAACGATTAACGGTTAACAATAAACGACCAGGGGTTTACTAAACAGATAGTGGCAGGTGGTTTGGGCGGCAAGGCCGTCACTAGGAATTCGCCATAGCGCGACCGGCTCGATAGTGGGAGCTTTCCCGGTTGATGTATTCTAGCGACTGATGGCGGAAATAGGTGTCATACAGCTCGGCATAATGGCCGCTGTGGCCCTCACCCGTGTGGGCCACAAGCTGCTCATGGCTGCCCTCTTCAATGATACGGCCGTTTTCCAGCACAATAATGCGGTCACACGAGCGCACCGTTGACAGCCGGTGGGCAATAATAATAGCCGTGCTGTTTTTCATGATCAGGTCCAGCGCCTGTTGGATTTGGGACTCGGTAAACGGGTCTACACTGGCCGTGGCTTCATCGAGAATAAAAATAGAGGGGGACTGCACCAAAACCCGCGTCAGAGCCACAAGCTGGCGCTGCCCCATCGACAGACGGCCGCCTCGTTCACCGACTTTGCTGTCTAACCCGTTGGGCAAGGTTTCCAGCCATTCCCCCTCTCCGATGCGCCGGGCCATACTTTTAATTTCAGCATCGGTGGCCTGAGGACGGCCGTAGCGAATATTCTCGGCCACGGTACCGGCAAAGAGAAAAGGAACCTGGGATACAATCCCCAACTGGCGCCGGTAGTCGGTCAGGTCAAAGGTACGGATATCACGGCCGTCTACCAAAATCTCTCCGGCTTGAAACTCATAAAAACGGGCGACCAGCTTAATAATGCTCGATTTGCCTGCGCCTGTATGACCCACCAGGGCAATACTTTCCCCCGGCTGAATGTGCAGCGAAAAATCAGCCAGTACCTGCTCCTGTTCCGAATAGTGAAAATCAACATGCCAAAACTGAATATCGCCGCGCAGTTGAGCCAACGGTTCGGCTGTCTCCTTTACTTCTTGGACCACCACCGATTCCACATCAATCAGAGCAAAGACCCGCTCCACAGCCGCCAGCCCGGCTTGAAATTGGCTCCAAAAAGCTGAAAGCTGGGTCAGGGGAAACCAAAAGCGATCGACGGTGCTGACAAAGAGATACCAGCCGGCGATGCTAATGGCTCCGGTCACTACCGTCAGTCCCCCAAAATAGACCAAAGCGGCCGTACCAAAACCGGCCAGGATATTTAACACCGGGAAGATATTGGCCAAAACAAAGCCACGCCGCACATTAATGGTATAAGATTGGTTGTTGACGGCGGTAAACTCCCCATGAATCTGTGCTTCTTGCCGGAAATTCTTGGCAATGCGAATGCCGGTCACCGCTTCCTGAATGGATTTGTTGACCTCGCCCACTGCCCGTGTGCTTTGCCGGGTCACGCGGCGAGCGATGTGGCGAAAGGCAAGGGCAGCAATGATTACAAACGGAGCCATACCCAGCAGCAGCAGCGTTAACTGCCACTCAATGGTAAACAGCACCACGATTAGAAACAGGGCGACCGATAACTGGTTGATCACATCGGTACTGAGCGTAATCACTTCGCCGAATTCCTGCGTGTCGCTGGTAATGCGGCTAACCACACGTCCAGAGCTAAACTCATCGTAAAAAGAAAGATCCTGGCGGGCAGCGGCGTCAAAGGCATCGGTGCGCATCTTCATGATGACATCGGCAATGATTTCTGTTGTCAGGCGACGGCGCACCCAGTTCAGCCCCCACACGCCCACCCCGGTGGCAAATACAATGACTACCAGCAGGGGAATAAAGGTTTCATTTTGGCTTTCGGCCATCACGTCTACACCAACGCTGATAACAATGGGTAGGGCAGCACTAGAAACGGCCATCAAAAAAATACCGATAGAAACGATGATAATTTTACGCAGGTGGGGGCGAAAGTAGCGCAAAATGCGCCGGGTCAATTCTCTGTCGCTGTATTGTCGATCATAAGCCTCTGCTTCGAGGCCGCGCATAATAGTTGCCATAGGGGATCCTTTATCGTAGGGCGTAGCGGTCGTAACATCTCAATATTTCGGGGCCAAGAAACCGAGTTTTTCATCACATCTCTGGCTAAACTCAATTACTTGGCAAAAAACTCGGTTTCTCCTCTGATTATCGAGAAGATACCACTACGCCCTATTATAGGATACGTTGGCCTAAGAGGGAAGAAGCCAGGCCAACGGCCAGTTCGGCCGTGCGGTTCATCGTGTCCAGGATGGGGTTGATTTCTACAATGTCCAGAGAGCGGACGCGGCTGCTGTCGCTTAAGATTTCCATGAGTAGGTGGGCTTCCCGGTAGGAAAGACCCCCGGCAACGGGTGTGCCTACACCGGGCGCTTCGTCGGGGTCCAGGCTGTCCATGTCCAGACTGACGTGAATATGGGGCAGGTGGCGCAGTCTATCCAGGGCTTGCCGGGCAATAGTAGCCATGCCCAACTCGTCTACATGGCGCATGGTGAAAACGTGGATGCCGCTCTGTTTGAGGGTAACGCGCTCTTGTTGATCTAAGGACCGGATGCCGATCTGGACGATATGGACTTCGCGTACTTTGGCCCCTTCGTAGCCAATGCCGGTTAGCTCCGGTGCGCCGCGACCAACCAGGGCCGCCAGGGGCATGCCATGGATATTGCCGCTGGGTGAGATGTCGGGCGTATTAAAGTCGGCGTGGGCATCAACCCAGATAACACCAACAGGACCAGGTTGGGAAACGGCCGTTACCGATCCCATACTGATACTATGATCACCACCCATAAAAATCACAAAGTCTTCTTGTTCGACAAGCGGTTTAGTCCGCTCATAAATTTCCTGGCAAACTGAGGCTACGGCCCGCCGCCGCCGGCCCAAGCCCGCCACCGCTTC
>JAWOIM010000634.1:0-9258 GCA_046484685.1 Chloroflexota bacterium
CCAGCCCGTTGCGGTCATAGATGTTGGCGCGGGAGGGGATGCGATATTCCAGGCTGAGTCGGTAGCCCCCTTCTAGTTCAGGCAGAATTAGCCCCTCGTGCCAGACGACCCCCCAGCGGTTGGCCTGGGTGTCGTAGCTGAGGCGCATGGTGTGGTCGCGGGTGATGGGACCGACAACGGCCGTTTCCCACGTCACCCTTACACTGAATTCGGCCAGGTCCCCATCCTGATGCAGCGCCTGTGCCTGGGATCTGACCGCTTGTACACGAGCCGTCGTCATGGCCTCTTCGTACCGCTGCCGGAACGCATCGCGGGGCACCAGCGCCTGGCTCTGCGGTGAGAGCAGGCTGTACATGCCGTCATAGTCAAAATTTTCCCAGGCGCGGTAAAAGGCGCGGGCCAGCCCGTCAGGGTTGCCCCGGTCGGGCGGTGGAGCGGGTGTGCCGGCCAGGGCCTCGACCGTGGCCGGGTTGGGGGTAGAGGTAAAGGGCTGGTAGGAATCCTGGGGCAGGGGAATCCCGGTGCCGCAGGCTGCGGCTATGGCCATTACCACCAGCAGTAAGTAAAACAGACGACGTTCCATATGGCGTTGATTATAGCCAACCTGCGCCGGATTGGTCCAATCTCTTAAAAAGTGAGGCGTGAAACGTGATGCGTGAGACTTCACTCTGACCCGTCCCGCCCGTACACCGGTTGATTTCCGCTTCACCTTGAGGGTACACATCAGCCAATTTCCAGGTACAATAGACGTAAAACGTGAAACGTAAAAAGTGAAACGTGACGAGTATAATTATTACCCCTCACGCATCACGTTTCACGACCCACCTTACCCACTGAACCTATAAGGAGCTGATTTTTCATGAGTAACAACGGCAAGCAACAAGATGTTGTCATCGTCGGGGCGGCGCGGACGCCGACCGGCCGGATGGGCGGCGCATTAAGTAGTCTAACCGCGCCGCAGTTAGGGGGGAAAGCAATCGAATCGGCCGTTTCCCGTGCCGGTGTCGATCCCCGCTCTATTTATGAAGTGATTATGGGCCATGTGGTCCAGGCCGGGGCCGGGCAGGCCCCCGCCCGTCAGGCCGCGCTTAACAGTGGGCTGCCGCCCGCTGTGGGAGCCACCACCATCAACAAAGTGTGTGGCTCCGGCCTCAAGGCGGTCATGCTGGCGGCTAACGCCATCCAGTCCGGCGAAGGGGACGTCTTTGTAGCCGGGGGCCAGGAGTCGATGTCCAACGCCCCCTATCTGGTCCACGGGGCGCGGGACGGCATCCGCTTTGGCCATGGGGAGTTCAAAGACTCGCTGCTGACCGACGGTCTCTGGTGCGCCTTTGAGGATTGGGCCATGGGCAGCGCGGCCGAATTTATCGCCCGCCAGTTTGAGGTAAGCCGGGCGGAGATGGATGAATTTGCCCTGCGCAGCCATCGACTGGCGGCCGAAGCGACGGTAAACGGCCGTTTCGCCGACGAAATTGTGCCCATTGAAATTAAAGGCCGCAAAGGCAGCCACACCGTTACCAATGATGAGTCGATTCGGGCCACCTTTAGCGAGGATGGCTATGAATTGGGGACCAGTGTTGAATTGTTGGGTAAGCTGCGCCCCGCTTTCGAGGCCGATGGCCAGGTGACGGCCGGCAACGCGCCCGGTCTCAACGATGGCGCGGCTGCCGTTGTTCTGACCAGCCGGGCCGAAGCCGAGCAGCAAGGACTGACGCCGCTGGCTCGCATTGTGGGCTATACTCATGCTTCCCTGGAACCAAAATGGCTCTTTGCCGCGCCCGCCCGCGCCATGCCTCGCCTGCTGCAGCGCATCGGCTGGACTTTTGCCGATGTGGACCTGATTGAGCTGAACGAAGCCTTTGCTGCTCAGGCACTGGCTAACGGCGTCGAGCTGACCCAGGCCGGCCATGAGTGGGATTGGGACAAGGTCAACGTGCACGGCGGCGCGGTGGCCCTGGGCCATCCCATCGGGGCCAGCGGGGCGCGACTCCTCGTTACCCTGCTGCACGCCCTGCGCCAGCGCAACGGCCGTCGTGGTCTTGTTTCCCTCTGTTTGGGCGGCGGCGAAGCGGTGGCCCTGGCCGTTGAATTAGAATAAATAGTGAATCCGGCGTTTGCAGTTAGGCGGTGCGTGATGCGTGAAACGTGATGCGTGATGAGAAAGACCTCACGTATCACGTTTCACCTATCACGGCTTTACCCCCTGACCTAACCAAGAGCCGGCACAAGGAGACCTATCATGAAATCAGATCGTTGCTTCCTGGTCTTGGGCGGGGCGGGGCTGGTCGGGGCCCAAATTGTGCGCGAAATTGCCCGCCACCTGGAGCCGGAGCGGATCATTGTAGCCAGCCTCTTCCGGGGCGAAGTGCGCGAATTTTTACATGACACCCGCCGCGAATTTCCCCACGTCGATTTTGTGGGCGCCTGGGGCGACCTCTTTGTGCGCGAGGAGTTTAGCATGGAGCGGCGCAGGCGCATTTTGCAGAGCCGCGTCAATCGGGACAAACTGTATGAGGATTTGTTTGACTCGCTGGATGAGGCGTATGGGAAGTCGGCCCTGGTGCAGTTGATTCAACAGTACAAGCCGGACGTGATTGTGGACAGTATCAACACAGCCACGGCTATCAGCTACCAGGATGTAGAGAGCCTGAGCCGCCAGACGTATGACCTGCTGCAAGAGCTGCAGCGTATTGTGGACCACCAGGATTTGGAGGCGTTGTTTGAATTCGGCCGTACGCTGGAAGAAAATGTGAGTACGCTGATGATCTCCCAGTCGGTACCCCAATTGATCCGGCATGTGCAGATGGTCCACCGAGCCATGTGTGAGGTGAAGACCCGCCTCTACCTGAAAATTGGCACCACGGGCACGGGTGGCATGGGGCTGAACATCCCCTACACCCACAGTGAGGATAAACCGAGCGCGAAGCTGATGAGCAAAACGGCCGTGGCTTTTGCCCATTCCGGTTTACTTTTTCTGATGGCCCGCACGCCGGATGGTCCGCTGGTGAAGGAGCTAAAACCGGCGGCGATGATTGGCTACCGGCAGGTGAGCTACCGCACCGTCAAACAGCGCGGCCGGCCGCAGTGGCGTTACCATTACCAGGCCACACCCCTGGAAGAATCGCTGCTGCTGCGCGGCGACGAAAACCAGTATGAACGGTTAGGCAAGCTGCACATGGCCGGGGTGGATACCGGCGAGAACGGCTTTTTTGCGCGGGGTGAGTTTGAAGCCATCACCCACCTCAACCAGATGGAGTCGGTGACGCCCGAAGAGATTGCCCAACAGGCGGTCCTGGAAATCAAGGGCAGCAACACCGGCTATGATATCATTGCCGGGCTGGACAGCAGCATCATTAACCCCAGCTTTCGGGCCGGGGTGCTGCGCCAGACGGCGCTGGATAAGCTGGCCCGCATCGAAGAAGAGACGAACAGCCACAGCGTGGCTTTGGGCCAGTTGGGGCCGCCGCAGCTTTCCAAGCTGCTCTATGAGTCACATCTGTTGAAGTTGAAGTATGCCACGCTGGCCAACGTGTTGGAAACCCCGGCCAGCGAAGTGGCAGAAACGATCTATGACTTTTTGCTGACACATGAGACGCTGGCCACGCAGATTGTCTCTATTGGCGTACCGATTTTGGCTCCAGACGGCCGTACCTTGCTGCGCGGCCCCCGTATTAACATTCCGGAAAGCATCTACCATGAACTGCCGCTAGAGAATGGTTCCCTTGACGCCTGGGCACGCAAGGGCTGGGTCGATTTGCGCCCTGACAACTTCCGCGTCTGGCAGGATCGGTTTGCGCGGATGCGGCGCACCCAGCATATGCTGCACACGCGGGGCACCTCGTCTGTCACCATGAAGACTTATCTATATGATACAATTGAGATTGGCTCGGTGGTGGCCTGGTTGTTTAATAATGACGAGAAGGGATACCGGATAAAATAGTTTTTGGGTGCCAGATGTGATGCGTGATGCGTGAAACGTGATGGGCTTCGCTAATGTCTCACGTTTCACGTTTCGCGTTTTTTGACGGGTGGTTTGCTTGACTTTTGCCAATGGTTGGTTATAAATGAAGCAATAGTTTTGATGGTGGCTAAAGCTATTTTACCCTATATAGAAACTTCCCCTGAGCCAGAAGGCACAATGCTGGCTGTTTCTTTTCAAATATTGCACCAAGCATGATACAAAAGAGGTAATTGATTACTATGGGCACTGCGGAGAATTTTACAGGTCTAACAATGCCCGTCTTTACTGCCTTTGGATGGGCAGGTGAAGAGGCGGCTATTACTTTTGCCCTGACACAACTAGAAGAATTTGTTCAACGTTTACAGTATAACTTGCCGGCTCCCCTGCGCGAAGAATTGAAAGTAGCCGGGGTGAGCAGGGCTAATCAGGCGGCTTACCTGGCTGCGGCCGAAGATGTGGAGAGTGACATCCATATTTCCTTTTTTGCCCGGCCGATGAGTCTGGAAATTCAACTGGCACTGACAAATAGAAAGGTACTGGCTGCCGGATTAAGCCGGGCTGAAAAGTCGCCTGATGAAAGCCATAAGGTGTTGGCACAACTCGACCCAAGCTGGACGTTCCGGGTGCAGCAAATGCAGGTGGAACAAACGGAGGGTGAAGAGGAGCCGACGTTGAGCCATTATCAAGATTTGTTCAAGGATAGTGTGTCGGCCTGGGATTTGGAAACGGCCGTTTCTGTTCTCGGCAAAGCCAACTATCTTAACAGCCAGGAGCAGTGGGTCACACCGATTTACCTGAGCTACCGTCTTCCTTCCGAACAAGTAGCCGCTATGGGGATGCAAGTCATCGAAGTGATGCACGATCAGATTGTGGCCATCATGCCGGCACTCTATTTCTTTAGCGGCCGTACGGTCAAAACGGAAAAAAAGGTTCGACCTAAAAGTCGTGCTATTTCCCCCAGTGCCGATCCTCTCAGACGAGCGGCTACCGCCCACGCCCCTCTGGTCGATGATGATGCGGAGCCAGATGAGGAGTTCACCTACCAAGCTGTTCTCAAACCCCTTCACATTCGGCGTGGATTTATCAATATGACTCCTGAACATTGGCCGTTCTTTGCCGACAGTGCCCGGGCCACTACCCGCAAAGTGACCGTTTTTTATGGGGGTAAAACCGATAAAGAAAGCAGTGTGTGGCGTCTGCAACCGCACGATCAGGCTCGCCTGGTTCTAAGTTCACTGGTACGTGATTGGCTAGACACTAATTTTGCTGACAATGACAATATCGAACTGCGTGCCCAAAAGATAGACGACGAAATTCAGATTTCATTAGCCGCACCCCATTAAACCGATCATGGCCCGAACGAAAATTGTAGCCACAATAGGACCTTCTTCCAGCGATCCCGAAACGATTCGCCGTATGTTGGCTGTGGGTATGACGGTAGCCCGTGTAAACTTTTCGCACGGCGATCACCATTCCCACCGCCAAACGATTGAGACGCTGCGCCGTGTGGCCAAAGAAGAGGACAAGATTCTGGCCATTTTAGGCGACTTGCAAGGGCCTAAACTGCGCCTGGGCAATATTCGGGCCGGTGGTATTCAGCTAAATCTGGGCGATGAAGTTGTATTGACACCCCACCCTGGTCAGCCGGCCATGATACATTTACCCCACCCCGACCTGTTTGAGATGGTCAACCCAGGGGCACGATTGGTTATTGGCGATGGTGAGGTCGAATTTACCGTCGCTGAAAAACGAGGAGATACGCTGCGTTGCCTGGTGACCGTGGCCGGTTTGTTAGAAGCACGTAAAGGGGTAAATGCGCCTGGTACCGATCTGGCTATTTCCAGTATTACCGACAAGGATCGGGAAGACCTGGCTTTTGTCTGTGAAATGGAGCTGGATTATGTGGCTCTCTCTTTTGTGCGATCCGCGGCCGATATTCTGGAACTGCGCCAGTTGATGCAAGGCCATGGGGCCAATATTCCCATCATTGCCAAAATTGAAAAGAGCGAAGCCATCGATCATCTGGAAGAAATCCGAGATGTCACAGACGGCATGATGGTGGCGCGGGGCGATCTGGGTATTGATATGCCGCCCCAGGAGGTTCCCTTGCTGCAAAAGCGGATTATAAGCTGCTGCAATGCGGTGGGTAAACCGGTCATTACGGCCACGCAAATGTTGCAGTCTATGGTGGAGCACCCTCGCCCCACACGAGCCGAAGCCAGCGATGTGGCTAACGCTATTTTGGATGGTACCGATGCCGTCATGCTCTCTGGTGAAACGGCCAGTGGTCAATTCCCGGTGGAAGCGGTGCGTATGATGATGAAGATCAGCGACATTACCGAGCAGGCTTTTCCTTATGATGTATGGCGCAGCCGTCGCTGGAAGAATGTGAGTGCCCCTACGATTACAGAAGCAATCAGTGCCGCTACTTGTGATGTAGCCGAGGAAGTAGGGGCACGGGTGATTGTCAGCACCACGATGTCGGGCCATACGGCGCAGCAAATTGCGCGCCATCGTCCGCAAACGGCTATCATGGCTGTCTCTCCCCTAGAGCGTACCCAACGTCGTCTGGCCCTTGTTTGGGGCGTAGAGTGTGTCCTGGTTCCTAATTTTACCAATACTGATAAAATGTTAGAGCAAAGCGTGACTGCTATTCAGCCGCTTGGCTTACATGCAGGTGACAAGATGGTTATTACGGCCGGCGTTCCCTTTGGCTCTAGCGGTATGACCAACCTGATTCAAGTTCATGAAATTTCCGGATAAAGTATAAAACAATCCTGGTTTTGTTTTCCCCGAATAAATTAAAGACATGATAAAATCTCAACCCGCAACTGACCCTAAAATGACAACGGATCCCGTCTGGCAGCCGTCTGACGTTACCAAGATTGAGGATACTGGCCTCGATGTTGGCTTTTTGCAAGATATGGTGCTGAAGGTGATGTACTTTCGAGGGCAAATTACAGGCCACGACATTGCCGATCATCTTCGCCTGCCTTTTCAGGCTGTGTTGGCCCCTATTATGGATTTCTTAAAGCGGGAGCAAATGTGCGAAGTAAAAGGATCCGGTGGCCTGGGATCGGGCAGCTACCAATATATGATTACCACCAAAGGGGCCGGACGTGCCCGTGAGCAGTTGGAAAGAACGACTTACGTCGGTGCGGCGCCGGTTCCCTGGGATGAGTATGTCAAAGCAATGAAGGCCCAGGGACGGCAAAAGATGACATTGAATCCAAAGATGATGAAGCAGGCACTCTCTAGTTTGGTGTTGGAAGATTCGGTGTTTGACAAAATCGGTCCGGCCGTTAATTCGGGTAAGTCAATATTTCTTTATGGGCCGCCGGGTAACGGCAAAACGACTATTGCTGAGAATATTGGTCGCATGGTTTTGTTGGGCGATATGTACATTCCCCATGCCGTTATTATTGATGGCCAGATTGTTAAGGTGTACGATGAGATTACCCATATGGCCGTGCCGGAAGAGGATAATAACAAACGCCTGGCAACGGGTGTGTTGAGCCGGCGAGGCGACCGGCGCTGGATTCGGATTCGGCGTCCGGTTATCATGGTGGGTGGCGAACTGACTCTGGATGGCCTGGAATTGATTTATGATTCTAACAACAAGTTTTATGAAGCGCCTTTTCAGATGAAGGCCAACGGCGGCATGTTTCTTATTGACGACTTTGGCCGGCAGCAGGTACGGCCGCGCGACTTGCTGAATCGCTGGATCGTCCCTATGGAAAAGCAGATTGATTTCCTCTCGCTGCACACAGGCAGCAAGGTGGAAGTTCCTTTTGAGGTGCTGATTGTGTTTTCGACCAATCTGCCCCCGCGCGACCTGGTTGATGAGGCTTTTTTGCGCCGTATTCGTCATAAAATTGAGGTGACATCCCCCTCATTTGATGGCTATCGGGAAATTTTTAAACGGATGTCCCAACGGCGTGGTATTCCTTATGAGGAACAGACTATTGTCTATCTGCTGCAAGAGCATTATATCAAGAAAAATCGTAAGCTGCGGGCCAATCATCCCCGCGATTTGTTGGATCAAATTATAGATATTGCTGCTTATTTAAATGTGTCGCCCCGCCTCACCATAGAAATGATTGATCGGGCGGCTGAAGCTTATTTTGTGGAGTTGTAGTCCGAATGGACTGGTTTTCGGCAACAAAACCGCTTATTATCGGCCATCGTGGGGCCAGTGCCGACGCCACAGAAAATACGCTGGCTGCGTTTCATTTAGCGCGAGAGCAGGGTGCTGAGGGAGTAGAATTGGATGTGCAGTTGTCGGCCGATGGCTGGCCGGTGGTTATGCACGATGAGGCTGTGGATCGCACAACCAGTGGCCAGGGGCAGGTGGGGGCGCTTAAGCTGGCTGATTTGAAAGCATTAACCGTTGCTGATGGTCAGCAGATTCCTACATTAGCTGAGGTGTTTGAGGAGCTAGGGCCAGATTTTTTGTACAATGTGGAGTTGAAGGATTATGGGGTGCGGGACAGCGGCTTGGCCACGGCCGTTTCTGCCTGCGTGCGTCAATTTGGTTTCCACAAACAAGTATTGGCTTCCTCCTTTAGCCCCCTGACGGCCCGGCGTGCCCGCCACAGCCTGGCCCCAGAAACCGGCGTGGGGTTGATCCGCTATCAGGAGCATATGAAAGCAGGCCACTGGCTCTTTAAGGCCGCCGCCGACCATCCCCATTATTCGCTGGTAGATGCGGCTTACATAGAGTGGGCCAAAGCCCATAGCCTGCGCATCCATGTCTGGACAGTCGATGACCCGGCTGAGGCACAGCGGCTGCTTGACCTGGGCGTTCACGGTCTCATTACCAATAAGCCTGGTTTTTTGCGGACGCAGTTGGGGTTATAGGATGAGCATACAGGTTATTCTGAACCCGTATGCCAATCGCTGGCAAGCCCAAAAACAGATAGAAATGGTTACGGCCGCGTTAAGCCAATTATCACGGCCGTTTCACCTCACCCCTACCAGCCGCCCCCATGAAGCAGTAGCGCTGGCTGAAACGGCCGTACGCAACGGCTGCGAGATGGTGGTGGCCGCCGGTGGTGACGGCACCATCAACGAAGTTATCACCGGCATTCTGCGCGCTACCCCTGAGGGGGCAGCCACCCTCCCTTTTGGCATTATTCCCCTCGGTTCGGCCAATGATTTTAGCCAGATGGCCGGCCTGCCCGCTACCATTGCCGGGAGTGTGGCTCTGATTGATGACGGCCAGACGCGCCCGGTTGACGTGGGAGTGGTTGTGGTGGGTGAGGGGGAAGGGGATACAGCCCGGCGGTATTATTTTC
>JAWOIM010000701.1:0-2978 GCA_046484685.1 Chloroflexota bacterium
CAAGCGGTCAGCTCCCAGGCGCAGGCGCTGCATCAGGAGGGAGACCTGGCCGAATTCAGTGTAAGGGTGACGTGGGAAACGGCCGTTGTCGGTCCCATCACCCGCGACCACACCATGCGCCTCAGCTACGACACCCAGGCCAACCGCTGGGGGGTCGTGTGGCACGAGGGGCTAATTCTGCCTGAACTAGAAGGGGGCTACCGACTCAGCCTGGAATATCGCATCCCCTCCCGCGCCAACATCTATGACCGCAACGGGCTGGCGCTGGCTTTTCAGGGCAGCGTCATCAGCCTGGGTATCATCCCCGGCGAAATCGAAGACGAGCCGGCCCTGCTCAACGCCCTTAGCCCGGTAATTGGCCGGCCGGCCGAGGAGATACAGGCCACCTATGCCAGTCTGCCGCCCGGCTGGTACGTGCCTATCGGCGATATCCCCGAAGCCACCATGCAGGAGCACGCCCTGAGCCTGCAACCCTTTATCGGCAAGGGCCTGGCCCCGCCGCGCACCCGTCTGGCCCGTATCTATCCCCAACAAGGCGTGGCTCCCCACATTGTCGGCTACGTGGCCGTCATCCCCGCCAACGAGGAAACAAACTACATTGCCCAAGGGTATCGGGGGGACGAACTGGTGGGCCGCGCCGGTCTGGAGCGATGGGGCGAGGAGTATTTAAGAGGCGAACGAGGCGGCCGGCTCTCTGTCGTCGGCCCCAGCGGCGAATTTATCACTATGATCCAGGAGCGTGAGCCGCGTCAGGCGCGCAGCATTTACACCACCCTGGATCGAGAGTTTCAGGCCGCAGTAGAAAATGCCCTGGCCGAAGCGATTCGCAGCCATCCCCTAGGTCGGGCCGGTTCGGTGGTGGTTCTGGATGTCAAGACGGGAGCGGTGTTGGCCCTGGCCAGCTATCCTACTTACAATCCGGCCATCTTTGACCAGGTACGTCCGGAAGCGCAGGCCGGCTTAACCCAGGTGGTCAATGATCCTACCCAGCCTTTGCTCAATCGAGTGACGCAGGGGACCTACCCTACCGGCTCCATTTTCAAGGTGATCACGCTGGCAGCCGGGCTGGAAAGCGGCCAGTATACAATGCAAAGTCGCTACACTTCCACCGGCACCTGGACACGGCTGGGCGGCAATCTGGTGATGCAAGATTGGCGGCAAGGTGGGCACGGCAATGTGAGTATGGCCCAGGCCATTACCGTCTCCTGCAACAGTTGTTTTTTTGATATGGGACTAAATGTCAACAGCCAGGACCCGCTCCTTTTGCCCACTATAGCGCGGGCCATGGGGCTGGGTGCGCCGACCGGACTTCAGTTAAATGAAGCGGCCGGCCTGATTCCGGACCCCGACTGGAAGATCAACAATATTGGCGAAGGGTGGGCACCGGGCGACGCCGTGAACATGTCCATTGGCCAGGGCTATGTACAGGCCACGCCGCTGCAAATTGCCAATGTCTATGCCGCTATTGCCAATAACGGTCTGATGCTGCAGCCAACGGTGGTGGACCGCATTGGTGCCGGCGGCGGCGCGCCCGAAGAGCGGCTGCCGCTGCGGGAACGGGGGCAACTGCCCTACTCACCCGAAGCGTTAGCCACGCTGCAAAACGCGCTGTGGCAGGTAGCCAACAATGAGGATATGGGCACGGCCGCTTTTCAATTTGTGGGGCTGCCCATTCAAACGGCAGGTAAAACGGGCACGGCCGAAGCGCCGCCTCGTGCGCCCCACGCCTGGTATGGCGGTTATGCCCCGGCCGCTCCCTACACGACGCCAGATGGCCGTACGATTAGTGAGCCGGAAATTGCGGTAGTGGTGATGATTGAAAACGCAGGCGAGGGATCGGCCGTGGCTGCCCCAATCTTCCGCCGCATTATTGAACTCTATTACGGCATTACGCCAGTGGCGCCGTTTCCCTGGTGAGAACAGCAGTTTCAACAGCGGATTTAGAAATGAACGGATAAAAATCCGCTTATTTCCTAATCTGATGTTGAATTTTTGTAAAGGACAGCTTGTGACAGAAATTACAGAAGAAAACCCACCCCGCCAGGCCTGGCGCCAGGCGGTTAAGAAAGCAATGCGTAAAGCGACGCGCAAGGAAGCCCTGGAGCGGTACGGTACGAAGAAACCGGTGTTTGACTACCGCTGGGAGCATGTGAAAGCAGTTGTGCCTTTGGCCGTTAAGTTGGCCAAACTGATGGAGGCGGACGTAGAGGTGGTGGAAGCGGCCGCCTGGCTGCATGACGTGCGTAAAGGGTCGGGCAACAACCACCCACAAAAGGGAGCTGCCTTTGCCCGCAGATTTTTGCCCGAGACCGACTTCCCGCCGCAGAAAATTGAGGCGGTGGCCGCAGCCATTGCCGATCACATGGGGCTGTACCTGGATCAGCCGCTAACCAGTCTGGAATCCCAGGTATTGTGGGATGCTGATAAGCTGGCCAAGCTGGGCATTACGGCCGCCATGCACTGGTTGGGGGGGGATGTAGCCAAAGGCAATCGGCACACAACAAAGGATTTAATTAAAGACGGCCGTTCCACCGAGTGGCAAAATAAAACGGTCGAAAGCATGCACACCGCCCCCGCCCGCGCCGCCGCCCAAAAGCGGCTCGACGCCTATAACCGGCTCTGGGACCAACTGGAAGCAGAGCTAAATGGGGATGATTTAGAGTAGTAAGAAGTGGGAAGTAAGAAGGTAGAAGAGGGCTGACTAGAGTAAGCTGATCTTCAAAACTATAGGTCACACGGTTAATTGGTCCTGAAAGGCTTGGTGTTCAGGACTGTTTAGACCATCTTGCAATACGGCCAGTAAGCCGCTCAAGTCATCGGCCCAAAACAGGTCGGGGTGAAAGTGAAGACCGGGGAATATCTGGCTGCGAATGACCCCCTGCTTATCCGGTGACAACAGTATGTATTCCCCTTCTACCAGTTGCAGCCAGCGCGTCTCCTGCTCGTAGGCCAGCAGCACCAGATACTCCTGCACTCTG
>JAWOIM010000748.1:0-4417 GCA_046484685.1 Chloroflexota bacterium
GCCCGCACGGGCAAATCGAAAGAAACCCAGGCATCACCGCCGGCCCTGACTGCCTCCACAGTGCCCACGTAAATATCATTGACATGAACTTCTATATAGGAACGTTGGGCGCGTAGGGCCGGGCTAAAGGCCAGGTGCAGCACCAGTTGACCGCTCTCATCCAGCATAACACCGGGAGGATACTGAAAAAAGTAAGCGCTTTCAATGAGTCCCAACCCGGTTACCTCCCGATCAGATTCGCCTAGCTGAGCAAAACTGGTCTGGGCCGTTAGCCAGGGGGAGATATGGGCCGGTTCGGGCCGGTCCACCAGGCTATGAATGAAGTGGAATGAGCCTGTTAATGATTGAAAAGTAGCCTGGCTGGTGAAAGCCTGGCCGGCCATGGCCAGCCCTGCTGCGTCGTTCCCGCTAACAAGCAAGATATTACGGTGTGGCTGCCACGGAGAAGTAAATATCTGCACCACACCATCGGTTGCCGGAATCAGCCTGTTGTCTCCTGATACAAAGCCTCGATTCGTTAGAGGTACAGGCATCTGGTCTCTTAATTCACCAATAAGCGGCTGGTTATCGGGCAATCCAATAAGAACAAGGTTGGCCATTTCCTTGTCTTCGTCAGTCAGGCTGCCGGCCGTTGTCACCCTGAGGGGCAAATGGGCAGTGATAGCACTTTCTCCCAGCCGGCCGGCCACCTGGGCCGCGGTGGTTAACGTCAGATCATCCGCTTCCTCGGGCAAAACAAAGATGACGGGTGGGGGCGTGTCACTGCCTTGCACCATTATCGCCTGGGGCAAATCGGTCAATTGGGGGGGCGGTGCCGTTTCGGCCAGGTTGAAACTGACCTGGCTGCTGTTATGGATAACAAGCCATTGCCCTATGTTGAAACTATCTTCACAAGGATCATTGCTTAAGCGCAGGTGGCCGGCAAAGGTGATATTGATCCCCTCGGCCAGGCGCTGCGTAGGAGGCACAGTGACGGATATGGTGTGCATACGGCCGTCACCTACCGGTCGAAAGCTGGTTGCTTCCTGATTGTTGGCTAACACAGTCACAATAGCTGCTTCTCTATTTAGCAAAGGCGAGCCAGTGTAAGCTAACTCAATTTCCACATCCCCTTCAAGAGGCCAATCAGATTGAAAGGGAATCCACAGGGAGTTGGTCCCATACAATCCTTGCAGCCGCAGATCGCTGTACCCTAATTTTTCAAATGACACGGTGACCGTTTCGTCAGGTCTATCTTGCGCATGGACAGCAGCCGGGGTAATGATTATCATTAGCAGCAGCCAGGCCAGGCATACGATTATTGATTGGTATGGTTTAGTTAACATGTTTGTTTTTTCTTCTGGCGATATGTGAGTCCACTGAAAAACCAAGTTTTTGACGAAATGTAACACAATGACCAGAGTAGTTCACTATAAAAACTCGGTTTTTCGACCTTTTCCAGTAGAGTCATATGTGTAATCAAGGGTATCATATACTATTTGTAAATGAAAGATCAATAAAACTTATACGCAAATTGGAAAAGAAGCTACCTATGACATTCCAGTCCATTCATATTACCAAGATTGAATTAAGCTCTATCTTACCCTCTATTACCGCAATAGATGCAGCCAAAGGGCTGCGTTATGGTTCCGTACAGATATTGGTACGTTTGCACAATCACCCTTTGGGCCTGGTGGAACTGCCCTTGCCGACGGAAACCTTGCTCCCGGCAGAGTATGCCCCGGCCGTGTGGGCGGAACTGGAGGAAGCCATCAATACGCACCTGGAGCAGGATGGACTACCCCGTCTAACCTCTCTGCCTCTGATGGGCATTCCCAGCACGCAGGAGCCGTTGTGCCGGCAAGAGCAGCGGTTTTTGCTGCAAAATCCGCCGTTTATCAGCGTGGTCATTTGTACGCATGAACGGCCGTCTATGCTGGCCACATGCTTAACCTCCGTCATGGCTTTGGATTATCCCCATTATGAAGTGATAGTAGTAGATAATGCTCCGCGCACCGCTGCTACCCGGGCGGTGGTGGCCGAGTTGGATGGGCAAATACCCCAGGTGCGCTACGTCGTAGAGCCAAATCAGGGGCAGTGCTGGGCACGCAACACCGGGGCCAAAGCCGCCCACGGAGAAATTATTGCCTACACCGACGATGACGTTCTTGTTGATCCCCATTGGCTGATAGGGATATTGCGCGGATTTGCCGCAGCCGACAATGTAGGTGGTGTTAACGGCCTAACCATTCCGGCGGAGTTAGATACGGTCGAACAACTATGGTTTGAACAGTCAGGTGGTTTTAACAAGGGATATGAGCGGCGGATTTTTGATATGGAACAGCACAAACCGGAACGGCCCTTTTATCCACTTTCGGCCGGTATTTTTGGCACAGGGGCCAACCTGGCCATTAAAAAAAGCGCACTGAAAAAGGTAGGTTACTTTGACCCGGCCCTGGGTGCCGGCACTATTACCACCTGTGGCGATGATCTGGCCATGTATGTGCAACTGCTGTTTGCCGGCTACAAACTGGTTTACGAGCCAACTGCCTTTTTGCAGCATATCCACCGCCGCGAATATGCCGCCCTGCAAAAGCAGATATATAACTATGGCGTTGGCTTCACTGCCTTTCTGACCAAAACCTTGTGGGACAACCCGGGTCGCATCCCCGGATTTCTGCTGCGAATTCCTTATGGCCTGTATCTGCTGTTCAGCCCCCAGTCGTTCAAAAATAAGAAAAAGCGAACAGATTACCCGGATGATTTAAATGGGCTGGAAGTGCGCGGCATGATGTTTGGCAGCTATGCCTATCTTAAAAGTCGTCGACAAACCCGTCGTTTGCTGCGCCAGCGTCACCTAAGTGGCATGGCTGACATGCCAGAGGAGAATAAGCAGAAAAGCGACTAACAAGGGCACAATGCCAATGAGCGATACCCGCCGCCAACGGGCGTAGGGAAGCCCGATATTAATGGTCAGCTCGCGCCCGATAAGCAGGAGCAGCAGGGTAAACACAGCCACGAGCTGAAGATAAATGTAGATTTCATCCTGGCTGACAACGGCCAGGGCGTCGGGGGGAAGCAAGACGTTCATCCAGATACCAAAAATTCAGTTAGGCGGACCAGCATATCCGCACGCCCCATATGGGGCAGAATGAGAAAAAAGACCAGGTTGGCCGCGCCATGAGCCAGGCAAACGCCAAGCAGATTGTTGCCGGCCAGCCGCAGCCAGCTCAACGCCAGGGCCAGAATAAAAATAAGCAGGGAAAATAGCAGGGGTCCCTGGCCCAGGCTGAGGGCTGTATAGAAACAAGCCACTACCAGTCCGGCCAGAAGACCATTACCCCACAGCCGGGTCAGGGCGGTTTGCATAATGTCCCGGAACAGCCATTCCTCTACAAAGGCCATAGCCACCACCAGGACAAGGGCATAAAAAAACAGGAGTATGGGATCATTCTCTACCAGCGGTGCGGGCTGGTGGAACTGGTACAGGAGCAGCCCGCTGGCCGCCCCGAGTGCGGTTAGCAGCAGATAATAGGGCAGCCGCTGCCAGGTAAAGCTCAAATTGGGCCATTCGTGTTCCAGCAGCCAGACGAAGACAACGGCCGTTAAGGCCATAGGCACGCCGATCACCAGATGAGCAAATAGGGGGGAAAGTTCACCCAGGGGCAATGTATAGGCCATCAGCCGGCTAACGGCCGGAATGGTCAGAACCAGCAGTTGGTGCTGCGGACGCGGCCAGCGCAACGTGCCAAAAATTAACAGCAGGATCAATACCAGGCTGTATAATAAGAGGCCCGACAATATTTGCTGCTGCATCAAGAGCAGCTCGGCCAGCAATACCATTATGCCGCTTACCCCGGCAACGACCCAACTTTCTACCCGGTCTAATATCATGATTCCTCAATCACAGTAGCCGCACGCCATACGGTCACTATCATTACTACCGCTTCAATATACACGGCCAATACCCACCCCACACTCAGCCCTACCAGGCCACCAAGTAAGGCACCGGCAACAGCCAACGATAATTCCAAAACGGACGCTGCCAAAAACACCTTCGCCGCCAGCCGAAGCTGCCGCCTTATCTGGCAGATAGCTACATAATGTACCCGAACGATAATGGGCAGAGCGGCCACTACCAAAATACGCAGGCTAGTCGTTGCCGTAGCTCCATAAAAAGGATCAAAGAAATTCAGCACCAACTCGGCCATAACCAGAATAGTCAGCCCGGCCACTGTCACCCCTAACAAAGAGGTACGCAGCGTAAAGCGGATTTTTTGGGCCAGGATAGAAACATCGGCTGCACTGACCGCATATAATGCCTGCGTCAGCGATGTGGGCACGATGAACAGGCTGCTGGCAATAAGCCAGGCTATGTAAAAGCTGGCGTTTACTTCTGGCGACAGGATGACGGTGACAATGACAGGCATAGCAAACT
>JAWOIM010000045.1:0-5440 GCA_046484685.1 Chloroflexota bacterium
CGTTAAAAACCATTAAGCGGTCGTCAATCTGTACATGCTTAAACTTGATGGCCCCAACTGGCTGTTGGCGATAAATGACCTGATAAATGTGATGGGGCTTGGGTTCAAGGCCGCGCAGTTGCAGTTCGTAATAGATGGCATTGGCATAGATGCGATAGATGAAGCCCGGTCCCAGGCCGTTGTGTACATCATAGAGTGCGCCGATGATGGTGTGGGTCAGTTCTTTATGCAGCAAATTTGTCATGGTGGGTTTTGACTCGGATTTGCGGGATGGGCGGATTAAAATCCGTTCATCCTGCAAATCCGAATTTAATCCGTTCTTTTCCCCATCCGGTGTTCTCCGCTGTTCTCCCCCAACGGAATCTTACTGCCGCCCGCCTCATCTACCAGATGGCAGGCCACAAACTGATTGGGCCGGGCCTCCCGATATTCGGGCACATCGGTAAAACAAATTTCTTCGGCCAGGGGGCAGCGGCTGCTGAACACACAGCCGGGCGGTACTTTCGAAGGACTGGGCACTTCCCCCTCCAGGATGATGCGATTGCGCTGCCGTTCTAGCTTGGGGTCGGGCAGGGGCACGGCCGAAATCAACGACTGCGTATAGGGGTGGAGCGGATCGGTAAAGAGCGTATTGCGGTCGGCCAACTCCATCACTTTGCCCAGATACATCACCGCAATCCGGTCCGAAATGTAGCGTACCATGCTCAAATCATGGGCAATAAAGAGGTAGGTCAGCCCCAGCCGCTCTTGTAACTCCTTGAGCAGATTGACCACCTGCGCCTGAATCGACACGTCCAGGGCCGAAATCGGCTCGTCGCAGACCACAAAGCTAGGGTTCAGTGACAGGGCGCGGGCAATGTTAATGCGCTGCCGCTGGCCGCCTGAAAATTCGTGGGGAAAACGCTTGAGCCAGTTTGGTTTGAGGCCCACCAGTTCCATCAGCTCTACCACCCGATCGCGTATGACGTGGCGGTCCTCTATGCCTTGAATCCGCAGCGGCTCGCTGATGATTTTGTAGACGGAGTGGCGCGGGTTGAGCGAGGCGGCCGAATCCTGGAAGATCATCTGCATTTTTGGCCGCAGCCGGCGTAATTGGGGCGTGCCCAGGGTCATGATGTTGACATCTTCCAACCAGACCTCGCCCGATGTGGGTTCGTGCAGCCGCAAAACGGTGCGCCCCGTCGTTGATTTGCCACAGCCGCTTTCGCCTACCAGCCCCAGCGTTTCGCCGCGCATGATGTCAAAGGAAATATCATCCACCGCCTTGACGGCCCCAATCTGGCGGCTGAACAGCAGGCCCCGGTAAATGGGGAAATGTTTTTGCAGCCGGCGCACGCTGACCAGGACATCCTCCTGTTCGTGAGCAGTCACGTCAGTTTGGGTTAATACGTTGCTTTCCTCAACCATTATCTCTGGGCCTCCCGGCGGTTACATCGTAAAAACAGGCGGACCATTGATTCGGCCGTACTTCCAGCAGGGGCGGTACTTCCCCCCAGCAGCGCTCAAAAACATATTGGCAGCGTTCGGCAAAGGGACAGTGGTGCAGCGGGTGGAGTAAATCAGGCGGTGCGCCCTTAATGCTGGCCAATTCGTGTGACGTTTCCCCATCTTCCGCAAAAGAAGGGATGGCTTGCAGCAAGCCGATGGTATAGGGGTGTTGGGGATATTCGTACAAATCATCAACGGCCGCACTTTCCACCACCGTGCCCCCATACATGACCAGCACCCGGTCGGCCAGGCCGGCCACCACCCCCAGGTCATGGCTGATCCAGATAACGGCCATCCCCATTTGGGCTTGCAGTCGCTTTATCAGTTCCACAATTTGGGCCTGCACCGTCACGTCCAGGGCCGTAGTTGGCTCATCGGCAATTACAATTTTTGGACTACAGGCCACGGCAATGGCAATGACCACCCGCTGCCGCATTCCCCCCGAAAATTGGTGCGGATAATTGTTATACCGTTCCTCGGCATCAGGAATGCCCACAAATTGTAGCAGTTGGATGGTGCGCTCTTTGGCCCCCTTTTCACTTAAATTCAGATGCTCTTGTACTGCTTCCGTAATCTGGCGGCCAATGGTCATGACGGGATTGAGCGAGCTAATGGGATCCTGAAAAATAAAACCGATCTGGCTGCCGCGCACTTTGCGCACCCTATTTTCCGGCAGCGTGAGCAGGTCAATGCTGTTAGCACCGGTATGCAGCCAGGCCTGGCCGCCCTCAATTTTGCCCGGCGGCTGGGGAATCAGGCCCACCAGCGACATCATCGTTACCGATTTGCCGCTGCCGCTCTCGCCCACCACGCCCAGCGTCTCTCCTTCTTGCAAGGTAAAGCTGACCCCGTTGACGGCATGGACCACCCCATCCACGCTGTAAAAGCGGGTCATCAGATTTTCTACTTCCAGGACTGTTTTACGCATACGTTGTCCTTCATTATTATTTACCTGCCAATCAAAGGTCGGCTTTCTTTTATCCATCAAAAATATTTACCGCAAAGGGTGCCAAGAACGCAAAGAAAGGATATTTTCCTTCGTGCCCTTCGCGTCTTCGGGGTAAAACCATAATCCGTGTCCCCTTCATCTGGAGCGGCGCAGGCGCGGGTCCAGGACGTCGCGCAGCCAGTCGCCCAGGAGGTTCATGGCCAGGGCGGTCACGGCAATAGCAATGCCGGGATAGGTGGCGATCCAGGGATAGGTGGTTAGATATTGGCGGCCGGTGGCCAGCATGTTGCCCCAACTGGGCACGCTGGGAGGAACGCTCAGGCCCAGGAAACTAAGGCCGGCTTCGTAAAAAATCATGGCCGACATTTCAAAGGTGGCCAGCGTAATCAGCGGTCCCACCAGGTTGGGCAAGATATGGTCGAACAAAATACGCGGCGTGCTGGCACCCACGCTAACGGCCGATTCTACATACCCCGATTTCCGCAGCCGCAGCACCTCGCCTCGCGTCACACGGGCAAAAATGGGGGAGTCGCTGATGCCAAAGATAAGAATCACGTTGAGCAGACTGCGCCCCAAAACGGCGGCAATAAAGACGACAAAAACCAGGTAGGGAATAGCCAGAAAGAGATTGACCCCCCCCATAATCATGCTGTCAATCTTGCCGCCCATGTAACCGGCCACCAACCCGGCCATCATGCCCAGCGTGGCCGCAATCAGCACCCCAAAAAAGCCGACCATCAATGACACCCGCGTGCCGTAAATAATGCGGCTGAGCATATCGCGCCCCAGCGTATCGGTTCCCAGCGGATATTCCCAACTGCCCCCTTCGGTCCAGGCCGGCCCCTGCCGGGCCACGCGCAAATTTTGCTGTTGGGGGTCATGGGGCGAAACAACCGGGGCAAAAACGGCCGCCAGGGTAATTAGAATGAAGAGTGTCAGGCCAATCATTGCCGAGCGGTCGCGCCGGATCAGGCGCAGAATGTAGCCCGCCCGCTGGCCCAGGCTCCGTTCTTCAACGTCTATATCGAGGGTGATCGGTTGTGTAGTCATTATTATTTTTTGACGGAAGACCGAGGACGAAGGACGGAGTAACAGCCGGTCTTCCGTCTTCCGTCTTCCGTCTGTTAGCTGTCATAACGGATGCGCGGATCGATAAAGGCGTAAGCAATGTCTGTCAGCAGGTTGAGGGCGATGACGAAGAGGCTGACGGTGAAAGCAATGGCCTGGACCAGGGGAAAATCACGGCCGGCGATAGCCTGCTGTAACAGGCTGCCCAGCCCCGGCCAGGAAAAGATGGTCTCGATATAAATAGAGCCGCCGAGCAGGTAACTGTACTGCACGCCGATGACGCTGACCAGGGCCAGCGAGGCGTTGCGAAAGATGTGGCGGGCGGCGATTGCCTGTTGGGATAAGCCCTTGCTGCGGGCGGTGCGGATGTAATCTTCGCCACGAATTTCCAGAACGGCCGATCGTGTCAAGCGCACCAACTGCCCCATACTGGCCAGGCCCAGAGCCACGGCCGGCAGCACCAGCGAATCCCAGCCACCGCGGCCAAAGGTAGGGAACCAGCCCAGCCGCACCGAAAAGAAGATGATGAAGATAAGGGCCAGCCAGAAGTTAGGCATCGTCTGGCCCAGCAGGCCGGCCGTGCGGGCCAGACTGTCTACCGGGCTGCCCGGACTGAGGCCGCCCATAATGCCCAGTGGAATGGCGATCACAATGGCAAAGAGCAAAGCGGCCGTGGCCAATTCCAGCGTGGCCGGCAGCCGTTGAATAATGATGTCCATGGCCGGCAGCCGGTAATGGAGGGAATTGCCAAAATCACCACGCACCGCCCCCCACACAAAGTCGGCAAACTGGACGCTCAGCGGCCGGTTAAAGCCCATCGCGTCGCGGAAGGCATCTACCTGGGCCTGCGACGCCTCACGCGGCACCATCAGCGAGGCCGGATCGCCGGTGATACGTACCATGAAAAAGACCAGGATCAGCACACCCAGCAATAGAAGCAGTGATTGAATGACGCTCTTTAGCAGATAACACTGCATGGGATCGTGAAGCGTGATGCGTGAAACGTGATGTGCAAGAGACAACACGAACACGGCGTACTACTACAAATAAAAATATCTGTGTTAAACCGTGTTAATCTGTGTCCTATCCTCACGCCTCACGTTTCACGTTTCACGCTGCTAGTCGCCGGGTGTGGCGATGAAAACGTCTCTCAAGAAGTAATCCTCAGCCGCACGGGGGCGATAGTTTTGCACTCGTGTACTGATCGCCTCAAACGTATTCGGCTGGTATAGGTAGATAAAAGGCGGGTTTTCGTACATATAAACTTGCAGTTCACTGTACAGGTCTGCCCGTGCTTCGGGATCAACGGTGGTGCTGATTTGGGCCAGGTAATCATCAATTGTCGGCTCAGCCCAGGCCGAGTAGCTGGCATCCCAGCCGCCCAAGGCCCCTGTTAGCCGGTTCAGAGCCTCCCCATCTGTTGTAGACCAGCTATCGCCAAACAGCGGCGGCAGTTCCTTATTGGCTTCCAGGTCCCAGTAGCGGCCTGACTCCATAAACTCAATATCGCCCCCTTCGGGTACAATGCCTACTTCGGTCAGGAAACCACCGACGGCCTGACAAACCTGCTCGAAGTTGATATAGGCATCGGAGGGGCAGGCCATACCAATGGTAAAGCCATCCGGGTAGCCGGCCTCTTCCAGCAGATCTCGTGCCCGGTCGGGGTCGTAGGGGTAGGGGTCCAGGCTGTCGTTATAGCCGAGGTTGCCCGGCGTAATGAAGCCGGTGATCTGGTCGGCAAAGCCGTTGAACAGGGCGTCGATGATCAATTGGGTATCTACGGCATAATTCATCGCCTGGCGTACCAGCGGGTCTTCGGTGGGCTGGTCTATGCCGCTGGTCAGGTTGTTAAAGGCGATATAGAAAACACGGTCTACCGGGTAACGAATGATGGTGACACCTTGCACACCCATGATGCTCTGCGCTTCTTCGGCG
>JAWOIM010000134.1:0-4179 GCA_046484685.1 Chloroflexota bacterium
TCCTGATGGAAAGGGCTGCCGGCAATCGGCTGGCCGGTATCCTTGAACTTGAGGTCGGTGGTAAATTTCAGGGCATACTCAAACGCCTGGTAGGCCGCGCCCAGGTAAATGGCGCTGATAGCCAACTGGTTGCCCAACAGGCTGCCCCGGCTCATCTGCATCATCTTGACAAAGGCGCCGGGGATGGTCAGCGCTTCCTCAGCGGGCACAAAGACCTCATTAAGGATTATGCCGTGGGAGGCAGTAGCCCGCATCCCCAGCGCGTCCCAATGCGGCCGTTCGGCCACACCCTCGGCGGCACGGGGCACGAAAAAGAGGGCGATGCCGTCGGCCGTTTCCGTGCCGGCAATTTTGGCCGCCACCAGGTATTCATCGGCCACGCCGGTGTTGCAGCCAAACGACTTTTCGCCGCTGAGCCGCCAGCCGCCGTCAACGGGACGGGCTTCGGTAGCAATAAAAACGGCGCTTTGGGAGGATTTGACGCTTTCGCTGGCGAAATTGCCCAGGTAACGGCCGTCTCGTCCCATCTTGTACAATACTTTTTCGCCAAAGGCTTGCACAACGGCCGCTTCCTCCTCGTTAAACAGCCCCGCCTCTATCGCTTCCAGCGCCAGCAGGCCGCGTGAGACACTGCTGTTGTGGAAGAAGTAGGCCAGAGCGGTTGAAGGGCAGGCCGTGCCCATGGCAAAGGTAGCCGCCGCCAGATCGCGCAGCGTGCCCCCTAGCCCGCCGTAGGCTTCGGGCACAACCAGCCCCAGCAGCCCCGCCTGGCGCAGATCGGCCACGTGGCTGGGCGGAAACTGGCCGCTGGCGTCGGCCTCGGCCGCCGCCTGGCGCAATATGAGCAACAGGCTCTCCACCCGCGCCGCCCGCGCCACTTCGGCCGGGGTCATTTGTTCGAGAAATCGTTGGGCTGTGAGTTGGGTCATAATGTTTTGTGTTGCGTAGTGCGTAGGGCGTAGTGCGTAGGGCGTAGCAGCTCACGCAATACGCACTACGGAATACGTTCTAATCAAATAGCTCTCGTTGGTTAAAACGGGCGGTGGCGAAGCGCCATAAGACGAGGCCGGGGGTGAGCCAGGCAAAACGGGCACCGGATTTTTCATTGGCCAGCACCTTGTTGGCCAGCCAGGGCGTGACAGTTTCTACCCTGTCGCCCAAGATATTGAAAATTCTTTTGGCTTCGACAAAGCCTTCGGGATCGTCTTCGTACTGTTCGGTCAAGAAGTCGGTGATGACAATGCCGGGGCTGAGAGCACTCACTTTGACCGGTGTCCCTTTGACTTCTTTGACCAGGGATTCGGTCAAAAAGCGGAGGGCGCGTTTGGTACTGCCGTAAACAGTAATACCGGCGCGGGTACGGCCGTCGCTGCCAAAGCCTTCCATGTTGTATAGATGGCCACCACCCTGCTGCAACATGCCCCGAATGGCGACGCGCGTGCCGTATAAAACGCCCAGTAGGTCAATATCCACCACCTGTTTAACTTTCTCCGACGGTAGTTCCCAAACAGGCTGCATGGGGTGGCCCACCCCGGCATTGTTGATCCAGATATCCACCCGACCAAAGCGGTCAACGGCCGTTTGCCACAAGCGCTCCATGTCGGCCAGGTTGCTTACATCGCCGGCCTGGCCGTGGATGCGTGCGGCGTCATAGGCGCGGGACAGTTCGGCCAATGCTTTCTCTACGCTGATTGGGGAACGGCCGTTAACCACAACCCGACATCCCCGCGCTAAAAACGCATGCGCCAGACCCAAACCAATTCCCCTCGTACTACCTGTGATGACAATTGTTTTCATGAGCTGTTTCCAGTACCTACACCCAGATTATTTGACTAGGCATCGATATGTAGTAATATTACATTGTTATAACATTTACGTCAAAAATGTATTCGGTATTGCGTATTGCGTAGTGCGTAGCTCCCTTACGCAATATGCAACGAAGCCTATGACTACACCACCCACCACCCCATCCATCCGCGCCGCCGCCGTACAGTTGGCCGTTACCAATGACGTGGCCGCTAACCTGGCCACCTGCTGTCGCCTGATCGACGAGGCGGCGCAGCTACGGCCGCATATCGTCGTTCTGCCCGAATTTTGCAACCATCTGGCCTGGTACGATGACCGGGACCATTGTTACGCCGTAGCCGTGGACCTGGATGGCGAATTTCTGGCAGCGATTGGGGCTAAAGCGGCCGAACATGGCCTCTATCTATCGCTCAACTGCACCGTGCGCCGGCCAGGGAAAAAGGTGACGGGCACCAATCTGCTCTTGGGGCCGGACGGCCGTTTACTGGCCCAGGCCGATAAACAGGTTCTCATGGGCAACGAGAACAACTTCCTGGAACCGGCCCAACAAAGCTGCGAGATCATTCAGCTACCCTGGGGTCGGGTGGGGTTATACTGCTGCATGGACGGCGTCATTTTTGAAACGGCACGCGGGCTGGCCGTGCGCGGGGCGCAGTTGCTGCTCAACAGCCTCAACTCCTTCGCCAAAGATGAAGGCTCGCTGCACATTCCGGTGCGGGCGGCCGAAAACAAGGTGTTTGTGGCCGCCGCCAACAAGGTAGGGGCACTGGTGCCACCGGAGATGCTGACCGCCGTGGCCGACCGGCTGCAAATTGCGCCGGAGCAGTTGCACGGGGCCGGCCACAGCCAGATTGTGGCCCCGGACGGGACCGTTTTGGCCCAGGCCCCGTCCAGCGGCGAAGCGATCATCTGGGCCGACATTGACCTGGCCCAGGCCGACAACAAAACCCGCCCCGACGGCACCGATATTATGCAGACGAGACGGCCATCGCTCTACCAAATTTTCCGCCAACCGCCCCGGCCTCGTCAGAGGCCGCCGGGCGCAGCGGAGGTGGTAGCGGCCGTTTACCGGTGGCCGACGGAGGGGTGGACGGAAGACCGAGGACCGAGGACGGAGGATTTGCTTCCGTCGTCCGTCATTCGTCCTCCGTCAGTAATTGTTTTGCCCGAACTGGCCTTTGTGCCGGAGGGCCGGGTGGACGATACGGCCGTTGCCGTCCAACAATCAGCCAAGGGGGTAGCCCAGATACAGGCCCTGTTACAAGGCAGCGAAACCATCATCGCCACTACCATTGTGGAGCTGACGGAAGACGGAGGACGGAGGACGGAGGATACTTCCGTCTTCCGTCCTCCGTCCTCCGTCCAACACTCGGCCGTTCTCATCAGCAGCGAGGGCATCATTTTGCGCCAGCCGCAGCTACATGCCAGCGGCCGCCATCCTTGGGTAACGGTGCTGGGCGAAAGCGTGGTCACGCTTGATTTGCCCTGGGGCCGCATCGGGCTGGTGGCGGGCAGCGACGCCATTTACCCAGAGACGTTCCGCCTGCTGGCGCTGCAAGATGTGGAAGTGGTAGCCGTTTCTACCCAGATTTTGGAGGCGTGGGAAACCAGCCTGGGACTGCCGGAGCGGGCGGCGGAGAACCGGCTGAATCTGGTGGTCGGTTCGCGGCGGGAAGGCCTGATCCTGGCCGCCGATCCTGATTTTACCTTGTGGACGGCGTGGCAGAAACGGCCGTTTGACGGCAATATCAACTATCCCATCGTTACCCACTCCACCAAACCCGGCCTCACCTGCGCCCCCATCTACCCGGCAGCCACGGCCAACCGCACCATCAGTCAACAAACCAACGTCGTTGACAGCCGCCCCTGGTGGCTGGCCGACTCATTGTTATAAACTCCACCCACCACAGAGGGCACGGAGGACACAGAGAATAAAAGAAAAACTCTGTGCCCTCTGTGCTCTCCGTGGTAAAAACTTTGGAACCACTATGAAAGCACTACACGGCATTCGCCTACTCGACTTAACCCATATGCTCAGCGGCCCTTACGCCGGCATGATGCTGGCCGATTTGGGGGCGGAAACGATCAAAATAGAACCGCCCGGCAGCGGCGAGGGCACGCGCCGCCTGCTGGCCAACGATCCCCAGAACAGTCACAACGGCATGGGAGCCTATTTTTTGACCCTGAACCGGAACAAGAAGAGCGTGACGCTGAATTTGAAATCTGAGGCGGGGCTGGCCCTGTTTTATGAGCTGGTGCAAACGGCCGATATTGTCCTGGACAATTTCAGCGCGGGCGTGACCGACCGGCTGCAAATTAGCCACGCCCATCTGTCGGCTATCAATCCGCGCCTCATTACCTGCACCATCACCG
>JAWOIM010000311.1:0-4957 GCA_046484685.1 Chloroflexota bacterium
AGCCGAGCAGGCCGTTTTGCTGCATGATGGCGACACGATACTGGGCCTCGGGGTTACCGTCTTCGGCCAGGGGGGAGAGAAGCTGCATCGCTGTGCCGAAGTGTTTTCCCTCAAATCTTCTGAATCCATGATTGACCAGGAGAGAGTTTCAGCGCCGATCTGGATTGTCAGATTGTCGGGTAGCACAGCAGGGCTGAAAACCAGCCGGGCCAGCCTGTCCCACCAAAATTCTTGACCTAATGCGCCTGTCACCACAAAAGTTGTGGCCGGTAAGCTATGGGATGCCAACAGCGGTTTGACCGTGTGCAAAATATCCTGGTAGGCATCGTCGAAGGTGATAAGAATGGACTGCCGGGGCAGCGCGCCTTTGAGCAAGCCCTGGTGCAGCGTCTTCAAGTCAATCACGTTGGTTGTGCGCTGCAATACATCTAGATGCTCGGCAAAATGATCCGGCTGCACACACAATTCATAGGGATCAAAGGCTGTATGAGCCACGCGATGATACCCTAGGATCAGGACGAAATTCGTCACCCGGCTGTGCAGCCAGTTGGTTATGTGCCGCATCGTTTTCAGCCCTCGAACCCTCATTTATCTTCTTTTGGCCTCATGGCGCGAATGGTAATCAGCAATTGGTAATTGGGATCGGTGTGGTCCAGTTCGGCTGTGCGCAGTTCCTCACTGGCCAGACCATGTAAAAAGGAAATGGCAGCCAGCACATTGCCATGCGCTTCAATTTGAAGATGGTCAAGGGGAAAAACCGGTGTAAATAGTTTCTCAACCGAACGAGTAGTAAAGCTCCAATAGTGGCCCCAACGATCCATATCGTAGCGGCTGATCTGGCTGATTCCTGGAACGGTGACCAGCGCCACACCGCCCGGTTTCAGGCTATGATAAATGGTGTAAATGGCTGTCTGAACCTCGTAAATCAATTGCAGCGTCTGGGTCACAATCAAGCAGTCGAAGCTGGCGGCGGGAATACTGCTTTGATCAGTCAGGCTGCCAATTAGCGTCACGTGTTCCTTTTGTTCAGCCACATGCAAGACCACGCTCTCGGTTACTCGGTTTTGGCCAAATTGGCGCGTATATGTATTGTCCCCAATTTCCAACACGCGGCCCTGGATGTCGCCCGCCTGTCCTGTCAGAAAGCGCTCAATGTAATAGCGGTCAATGGGTTGGCCTCTTTCTGTACCCCAGGTGAGGCTGATGGGATTCAACCGGCGCAGGCTGCCAAAACGCACCAAACCGACCGGAGGCCAGCGCGTGAGGCGTATGATCCGGCGTCGGGTTGAAAGGGGTATAAACCTACGCCCCATTGTCCTGAATGCCTTTTTCAATTTGATTTGTTCCTCCCTTACTGGGTATATATCTCAGCCAGGCGGAGCCGTCGGTATTTAATTTCGTACACCGGATCGCGTGCATACATCCACTCGCGGATGGCCCGATAAAAGCCGCTTTGACGGTATTGGATAACCACAATATCAGCCTCGCTAAACGTGGCTGGATTCAATTGTGCATCTGAAAAAGCGGTTGTAGCCTCGGGTCCGTTGGCTATTTGTAAATCTGATCGCAGTTTACCATGTAGTTGATAGTATATAAGTACATCCTGGCACTCAGCCCAAACCACGGCTTCAGGTGGTGCGTGTGTGTTGAGATAGGCTAGTGTTTGCGAATAGCTTTCGCACCAATAAGTAGTTTCCATTTGCAACACTTTCGCGCCATAGACGCCGCCAACAGCCTCTGAATAGTAGGATAGCAAATGAGGGTAAAGATCAACAGCCAACAAGAGGTGAGGCCCAAAGGTCGCGGCAACGAGAATTGAGACAAGCTGAGTTTTTCGCAGCTGTATTCTCCTGTTTGCCGCCAACTGCTGTGCTATCGGGATGGCTCGAACAAAGCCAAGCCCAGCCAGAGCAGCCAGATAAGGGAAAACAGGCATCAATAACCGCTCGTTATCAAATACCTGACTTGGGCCAATGGCCAGTACCAGCAGGGAGACAAACGCGCCCAGAAGAAATAATCCACCCAAGGGGCGATCATCCCTTTGCCTCATGGTAAAGAATGCACCTGCTGTGGCTAATAGGATCAATGAAAAGGGTACCACAATGATCGTTATGAAAAACGGAAAGTGCCAAGGAGGTGGTGTGTACAAGTGACCAAAGTAGAACTGTTCGGTCGGATAACGATCGATGGTGAAAAAGCCCAGATAAGTCATTAGGCGATTGAACGAATCATAGTAAAGCCACGGCCAGCTGATAAGGAATGAGGCGCCGCCGATCAAGCCCATTAGCGCAAGCCGAATGAACAGATAGCGCCGCGGCTGAAAGGCAAGAGTCCAGACAGAAAGCACAACTGGCGGAATGAAGAGTGCATTAATTTTTGTAGCCAGTGCCAATCCCCATACCAGCCCGAGCAATAAAGTCCAGCGAAAACCAGTTCGGTTACGGCCAAGCCAGAATATGTAAGTAACGGCAAAGATCATGACAGTTACGGGTACGTCAAGCGCAGACAGGTGGGCGTGTAAGAAGAAGCGGGGCATCGTAAGCAGAGCAGCCGCTGCCACCAGCCCGGCTGTGCGGCCGTTCTCGCGTGCCAACATCAGATAGAGAAGAGCAACCAGTACGCTGGCGAGCAAAATGTTGCCCAAGCGATGGGCTGTTAGATCGTCAAAAAGATGACGGGCTCCCAGCCAGACGAAGCCGGACCATAACTTACTTAGGGGTGGGTGTTCATGGTTAAACTCCCAATAAGTTTTCACTCCCTGCTCACTGAGGGCAAAATTGGGTTGTGTGACAAGGTTGCCAAACCAGGCCGGATAGGTTTCAGCCGCCACGATATAGGTGGGCTCGTCCCACGTCAGGCCAATCTGAGGGGCAGTGGCTACTAATAGTAGGACTGTGAAAATCGCTAATAACAAAGCAATAAGTTTATCCTCTAGTGAGGCGTGCTTGTGGACAATTGCATTATTAATCATAAATTTTTTTTCGTCTCAAACCGGAAATGATACCAGGCATCAACCCCAATGTGTCAGCGCGACCACGGTCAATCATATCTTGATCTCCGTGTAAACGGCCCCGCAGCCAGCGTGCTGGCCCACGCGTCAGGTCGCGCGCCGTTTGTTGCCAGATGATCCAATTACCCCAACGCAAGTGCGTGCCGTAAAAACCGCCCTGGCTGCGGGCATAGTCTTTATAACGAGCAGCCCGCTGGGTAGCGTCGCGCCAATGGTAATGGAGTAACACAATATCCGGATCATAAACGATTGGGATGCCCAGGCGCAAAGCGCGGTAGCCGTAATCGCTATCTTCAGCCGCTTGCAGGCAGGGGTGTTCGTCAAACAGGCCAACGCGCTGCACAAGCTCCATAGCCAGACCGGCATTGCCACCGATGAAAGGATGCACTTTAAGCTGCGGTCTTTCATAGCGCATTAGCTCTCGGCCGATCACAACAGAGAAGGCTACCTCCTCATTGCCGGCTTGTTCTACACGCCCGGTAACGATCGCACCCGGTTCCTGTCGCAAACGTTCCATCATCTTCACCAGCCAGTTCTCTGTGACGAAGCAGTCGTCGTCGGTGATGGCCACAAAGCGGGTCTGTACCTGTTCCAGGCCGCGATTGATGCCCGCCGAACGGCCAATTTGCTCTGAAAGTATATACAGCGTCTCCAACCCGGCTTCTTGTAGTTGGTCCAGCCAAACGGCCACCGCCGTATTGCGTCCCTGATCAATAATGATGACCCGGCCCGGCCAATGGCTTCCGTCAGCCAGCCAGCGTAGGCAGGATACCAGAAGCGGTCGTCCCAGGGTTGGAATGACAACGCTGATATCGTCCAGAATGGGCTTCGGTTCAAACGGAGGTTCTAAGTCCTTGAGCATGAGAAGCGTATAAAGAACGCTGAGTAAACTTCAGATATTTTCAAAGCGATTGAAAGATACCCGCCTAGGGATGACCTTGCTGCTGTTCCTGCCAAAGTAGTTGGATTTCCAATGGTTTAAGCGCATGGTCATACAGGCGTACATCTGCAATTGCACCGTGAAAGTAGGCGGTGAAAAATGAGCCAGCTCCCCGGTCTGGCATAGTTGACCCGATAAAATATGCCCCGCTGCGGTCATCACGTGGCGGATCGGCCCACAGGTTGACTAAATCTCCCCCGAGTTGTTGAGGTGAATTTGGTACAGTCTCACCATCCAGAAACAGCTTCAACTTCCTGGTTTGCTCATCCACTACCATCACTACGTGATACCATTTGCCCAAGCTAACCTGGGATGTGGTCACAATACTGCGGGTTTCATCTGGATGGAAAACGAGAGCCTGAAAGCGTTGATCATTTGTAAAGGAAATGCCATAAAAGTACGCAGGATGTCCACCAACACGGATAAAGACCGGCGCATCATGAACTGCCGATAGTATGGATTCTGGTCGTACCATGAGAGACATGGTGAAATTGCTTTCCGTCAGATGTAGTAAATGACCATCCCCAGGAATCTGGATATAATCATCGCTACCATTAAAATAAAATCCGCCCCTGGTATTGATCTCTGGTACTGCTCCATAAGTATGCCCGCCCCACCCGAACCCAGAAACATCGGTAGCACTGTTTCCAGTGTAAGATTTTGAAAGCCACCTGCCCACTAAACCGTTAACCGGACTGGCGGTATAGAATCTGCTTGAGCTGCTAAGGGTATCAGATTTCCTGGCTAAATCCAAGATATCTGAAACCGTCAGTGTATAGACGCTTCCGGGTATGTGGGTTGAGGTTTCCAGCATCACAGTCTGTTGATTGTTCTCCAACGAAGCTTGAAAAACAATAATCCCATTGCTGATCGAGTAATGAGCCAGATCAGTGGCTGTGGATGGATCTACGGATTTGTCAAATGTTACTCCCACCTGATTTAAATCGCCACTCACCCAGACACTGGTAATGGCTGGTGGAGACCGGTCAATTGGTGTTTTTGCTGAA
>JAWOIM010000331.1:0-2631 GCA_046484685.1 Chloroflexota bacterium
GTTGGCCAGGAAGTTGAGAACCGCCTGGGGCAGATAACCGCCCTCCATAAATTCATCGGCACGCACCAGTACTCGTTCGCCACCGTCGTCCACCGCCTGATCCCGTTTGCTCAATTTGCCTTTGCGGCTGGGGCTTAAAATAACCGGCATATGGACCAACACGGGCAGATCCCAACCAAAGGCGGCAAACAAGCGCACGTGGATGGGGGCCGTGTTGAGCCATTCGATGCCCCGAGTGATATGGCTAATCTCCATTAAATGATCGTCTACAACATGGGCCAGGTGATAAGTGGGCAGCCCGTTTGATTTGAGAATGACATAATCGGTGAACTGCTCGTTGTCAAAGACCACATCGCCGCGCAGCAGGTCGGGCACAACCGTCTGGCCATCAAGGGGCATTTTGAAGCGGATGGTGAAGGGTCGACCCTCTGCCTCCAGCTTTTCGACTGTCGCCTGAGGCAAATCCCGATAGCGCCGGTCATAGCCGGAGCGGTCCCCTTTAGCCTCCAGGACCTGGCGCATTTCGGCCAATTCTTCAGGGGTGGCAAAACATTTGTAAGCGTGACCCTGTTCTACCAACCAGTTGGCCCACTTCTGGTGAAGCTCGACCCGCTCGGTCTGGATGTAAGGGCCATGAGGACCGCCCACGTCAGGCCCTTCGTCCCAGTCAAGGCCAAACCAGCGCAGGCTGGCGATCAGATTTTCCAACGCGCCGGGGACGGTTCGTTTGGTGTCGGTATCCTCAATGCGCAGAATGAACTGCCCACCGTGACGGCGGGCGTACATCCAGGCAAAGAGGGCAGCCCAGACACCACCAATGTGTAAATAGCCGGTGGGGCTGGGGGCAAAACGGGTACGAATAGTCATAGAGTTACCTTGTAGCGAAGTGGCAAAGTAGCAGAGTGGCAGAGTAACAAATTGCTTTTTAGCTTACCACTTCGCAACCACGCTACGTCGCAACCTTGCACTCTGCTTATCCAAATTCTTGTTTACGGTGACGCATCAGCACCGATTGTACCACACCAATGGCCAGAAACAGAGTAATGAGAGAGCTGCCACCATAGCTGACAAAGGGGAGGGTCAGACCGGTCACGGGCACCAGACGCACGTTCATGCCCACGTTAACCAGGGTTTGGAAAAAGAGGATGCCGGCAATGCCGGCGCAGATAAATTTGCCGGCCGGATCTCGGGTCATGGCTGCGGCCCGAATAATGCGCAGCAGAATAAAACCCATGAGCAGCAGCACCACGGCCGATCCAAAAAACAAGCCCATTTCTTCCGTGACGACAGAAAAGATAAAGTCGGTATGCTGCACGCGCAGAAATCCGAGCTGGCTCTGGGTGCCCTGCATGTAGCCTTTGCCCCACAGCCCACCGGTACCGATGCTAATTTCAGCCTGGGTCACGTTGAATACGCTGGCTGTGTCAGCATCTGAATCAACGAATGAAGTAATGCGCTCTTGCTGGTAGGGTGCCAGGAAGGGGAATACTGCCCCAATGCCTAAGATACCAATCGCACCCAACAAAGCGAAATGGGAGAGAGGTAAGCCAGCCAGCCAGATCATCATGAACCAGATGACCACATACAAAAGGGACATGCCTAAGTCAGGCTGAAAGAAGATGAGGACAATGGGCAACCCAATGTAGGCCAACGAGATAAGGGTGTTGCTAAAGCGGTGAATATGCTGGCTGCGGCTGGCTAAAAATTGGCCAAAGGTGATAGCAATAAAAATACGGCCGAATTCAGACGGTTGGATATCAATAAAACCGAGGCTGATCCAGCGGCGGGCTTCATTGTTGACCTGCCCGGCAACAATAACCACCAGCAAGGAGAGGATAAGGGCTGCGTAGATATACCAGTGGGAAGAGGCGAAGTAACGGTAGTCGATGGCGGCCATGCCAATCATCAAGACAAAGCCAATAACGGCCCACTGCATTTGCCGGTCAGGCATTACCTCAAGGTCGGGCGCCCCGGTAACAGCACTGCGGATCATTAAGATGCCGTAGGCCGTGAGTATTAATACGGCCGCCGTTAGCCAGAGATCAAAGTGTCGCCAAACGGATGTGTTTGATAACATAGCGTATATTGTAAACGGCCGTATTTATTTGTCTAGCTCTTCCAATCTGGCACTAACGGTAATGTTGCTGCGCGACCGCTTCGTGTACGGTTAACCGTATACGGATTACCGATTACGGACTCCGCCCGTTTGCAGCGGAATTTCGGCCACCAGCCGGCTTTCATTCGACGATTGGGTGAGATTGATAACGACATTCTCTGAATCAATCGACAGCCGTCGCGCAATCACCTCAATAATTTCATCCTTGATCTGCTCAATCACACCGGGTGAAATATCGCTGCGATCATGGATAAGGACCATTTGTAACCGCTGCTTGGCCACACTGCTGCTCGTTTCTTTTTTGCCCAATAATCTGTTTATCCAACTCATTGCCTTATCCTCTCATCACCCAGACTAAATACTATTGACCCAATCGCGTACTCGTTCCCATAAGTTTCCTTTGGCCATCAAGTCTAACAAAGGCACCTCTTCGCCGTCCAGCCGGCGGGCAATATTACGAAATGCCTGCCCGGCACTGGAGCCGTTGACGCTGGTCATGGCAATTGGCAACCCCT
>JAWOIM010000333.1:0-5081 GCA_046484685.1 Chloroflexota bacterium
GCTGAAGCTGCTCAGGTTGATTATTTCTGTACGTGTGATGATCGCTTTTTACGTAAAGCAAAAAACATTCTCCAACTGGGTGTGACGGCCGTATCCCCGTTGGAACTAATAGAGGTTTTAGAGCTATGATTCTTGAACCAAGACCACTAAATGAACTTACCCAGGAAGGGCTACACTTGCTCTATCGTGAATTGGGCCTTGTCAATACAGTTCGCTTTCTAAATCAATTTACGGCAGGTTATGGCAATTACACCGAAGAACGGAGAGAGTTAACCGAGCATCAATCCCTGGCCGAAGCGTTGGCAGAGCTTCACGCTTATCAGGTCAATCGTCCGCCACGACCGCAAGATTTACTTCAATAGTAGTCTATCTCCAGACAACAAAAGGCGAGACTTTTGTTGTTTTTCCAAGCGCTTTATTCATCCGTAACGCATCCTTCTGAGGCGGATTTGACGTTCTTGATATATTTGTAGAGCGTGCCTCGCGTTGCTTTGTAAGCGGGCGCGGTCCAGGCGGCGCGGCGGCGGGCCAGTTCTTCGTCCGAAACGGCCGTTGCCAACAGCCTGCTTGCGGCATCAATTGTCACCCGATCCCCGTCTTGCAGCAGGGCAATCGGACCACCCGCCTGGGCTTCGGGCGTGATGTGGCCCACAATAAAGCCGTGTGAACCGCCGGAGAAACGGCCGTCTGTCAACAAGGCCACATCCTGGCCCAGCCCGGCCCCCATGATGGCGCTGGTCGGCGTGAGCATCTCCGGCATTCCCGGCCCTCCCTGAGGCCCCTCATAACGAATGACCACCACATCCCCCTTTTGAATCTGCTGCTGCTCCAGCGCGGCCAGCATCGCCTCTTCCGAGTCAAAGACCCGCGCCGGGCCGGAAAAATGATTCCCTTCTTTGCCCGTAATTTTGGCTACGGCCCCGTCGGGAGCCAGGTTGCCGCGCAAAATTTGGATGTGGCCGCTGGTTTTGATGGGGTTGTTTAACGGCCGAATAATCTCCTGCTCGGCCGCCAGTCCCGGCAGCTCGGCCAGGTTCTCGGCCAGGGTGCGGCCCGTCACCGTCAGGCAGTCGCCGTGCAGCAGCCCGACCTCCAGCAGCAGCTTCATGACGGCCGGCGTGCCGCCAACCTGGTGCAAATCTTCCATCACAAAACGGCCACTGGGTTTTAAATCGGCCAGCAGCGGCGTGCGATCACTCACCGCCTGGAAATCATCCAGCGTTAGCGTTAGCCCCACCGAACGGGCCATCGCCAGCAGATGCAGAACGGCGTTGGTGGAGCCACCCAGGGCAATGGTCACGCTCATGGCGTTTTCAAAGGCGGCCCGCGTCATGATGTCGGCCGGTTTAATGTCACGCTCCAGCAAGTGGCGCAGGGCGGCCCCGGCCTGCACACATTCGGCCAGCTTTTCCTCCGATTCGGCCGGGATAGAGGCGCTGTAGGGCAGGCTCATGCCCAGGGCTTCAATGGCGCTGGCCATGGTGTTGGCCGTGTACATACCGCCGCAGGCTCCCGGGCCGGGGCAGCTATGGCGCACAATCGCTTCCCGTTCGGCATCATCAATTTTACCGGCAATAAATTCTCCGTAGCTCTGAAAAGCAGAGACGATATCCAGTTTGGCATGGTTGGCCGTGCAGCCGGCGCGAATGGTGCCGCCGTAAACCATCAGCGACGGCCGATTCAAACGGCCCATGGCCATGATACAGCCGGGCATATTTTTGTCGCAGCCGGGCAGGGCAATCAGCCCGTCATACCATTGGGCGGCCATGATGGTTTCAATGGAGTCGGCGATCAGGTCGCGGGATTGCAGCGAGTAACTCATGCCGTCGGTGCCCATGCTGATGCCGTCGCTGACGCCGATGGTATTGAAGCGCATGCCCACCAGGTCAACGGCCGTTACCCCTTCTTTGACTTTGGCCGCCAGGTCGAGCAGGTGCATGTTGCAGGTGTTGCCCTCATACCAGACGCTGGCAATGCCTACCTGGGCTTTGTCCATATCGGCCGGGGTCAGGCCGGTGCCGTAGAGCATCGCCTGGGAAGCGCCCTGGGCTTTGGGCTGGGTGATACGGGCGCTGTATTTGTTGAGTTGTTGGGTCATGGATCGCTCTCCTAAAGAATGGGACGCAGATTAACGCGGATAAACGCAGATTTTTTCATGTATGGTCTTGACCTGTGCTCGCCTGCTTCTTCTGGCGGCGTTCGAGTAAGGCCACCAGTATAAAGGCGATGATGGTCAAAACGGCCGTTCCGCGCCACAATAATAACTCATAAAACAGATAAACAAACAACAGGATAGCCAGGCTGCCCACCAGCAGGCCAAAGGCAATGAAAATGTCCGCTTCGTGCAGGGTGGGCTTGTGGCCATACATTATGTAACGGTCGGCCGGAATGCGGCGGGCAGCAATGTGGCTGAATAAGACGGCCAGGCCCGCCAGCGGCCAGCTCAGCAGCGCCGGCAGCGGGCTTTGCCCCAACCAAAGCCAAAAGAGGGAAACAAACAGCCCCAACCAGACGAATACCATAAACCCGGCCACCGCTCCGGCCCATTTCAGGAAATAAAGCCGGCCGCGCTGCCGCCAGGTTTCGCGAATAATCAGATCGTCGTAATCGGGACGGGTGGCCCAGGCCATGACGGGCGGCAGCAGTAGAAAGGCTGCTGCTACCTGCCCCATCACGATCAGCCGTTCTGTCAGGTCAACGGCCGTCCAGTGCCATAGGGGTAAGAGCAAGTATAGGGCCGCCAGCCAGAGCAACAGACTAACACAGCCGGTAATCACCCGCTGCGGGTTGATGAGGCTGCCTAACCGGTCCAACAGCCAGATGGCCATTCCGGCCCAACTGGAGCGCATGTGGGGCGGGGCGTCGGACCAGCCCGTGACCTGATTGAGCCAGTCTGCCAACCAGAAACGAGGGCCTGCTGCCGCCAACGATGAGGAAACAATGTTGTTTATTTGGGTCCCATTGTTCATACCTGTCTCTCCTGTTTGCACGACCTGTTGCACCGTAGCTGCGCCCCAAAAGGCAATCGCTTTGGGAGCCACATTCTCCACGGGTTCATCCAGATTGCCATACTTCAACGCACCCAATAAATAGAGCGTAAGCCCCTGATAATATTCTGCCCAGTTGCCGGACGCGCCTAAATGGGATTTTGCCTCTTGCCGGATATGGAGCAGCGCCGTAAAAATGCGCTCCAATCCCGGTGGCGCGGCCCGCACCCGCTGCCCTGCCACCCCCTCATGCAGCCGTTGATAGAGGGTATGGACCATCGTCGCCGGATAACCGCTTGCGGCCAGCAGCGAAGGCAGCAAATGGAGAATGAGGCTGCTTTCCAGTCGCAGCAGATCGTGCAGCACATGGTCAGGTCGGGCCTGGCCAAAGTCGATCAGTTGCACAATATGGCTGCGGTGATCATATTCCACCAGCACATTTTCCAGGTGCAAATCCCCATGAATGCAGGCCACCCGCACATCAAAACGCTGCTTGAGAACAGCCGCTAAATGAGTAAGGGGATTGGGCAGCATCGTTCCGTCAGCCAGGGGGACCTGTTTGGCAGCCAAATCAAGATCGGGCAGAGCGGCCTGTATTTGCTGCCGCAACAGGTCGGCCCTGGTAGCCAAAACACGGGCTGTCAGGCTGTCTGCTATCTGACCCACCTGGTATAGCTCATCCGGCCAGGGGGATATATTCTGCACGCGCAGCCGGTAGGAGCGGGGCGTGCCTTCGTTGCTCACGGGCAGCGGCAGATCGAGCGTCAGCGTGCGCCGGCCGGGATCAATTTCGGTAATGCGAAAGCCTTGCAGGGTGAGCAGCGTGCCGGCCGGCCAGGTAGAAGGCACGGCGTTGGTCGGGGTGAACAGATGGCCTTCTGTGGCCGTCTGCCTGGCAGCGGTTAGCAGCAGGTTAACGGGCAGCAGGTGGTCGTAGCTGTGGCCCAGCGCAAACTCGGGCTGGATAGTATGCTGTCCCCAGGTGGCTTGCAGGCTTTGAAAGAGACGTTCGGCCAGAATATAGGTAATGTCGGCCGGGTTGTTCTGGCGGCAGTAATCGAGCAGGCTGATTGTTGGAAACTGGCCGGCCCCCACCAGCGGGTAACGCAGGCCGCCCCAGGTGGTATCAGGGGCAAAAACCGGCTCGGTGGCGATAGGGGCTATATGGGCCAGCCGGTGGCGAATACAGGTCTGATAAGCCTGCCACTCCTGCCGGATCAGGTGGCCAGGGGCAATTTTGACGACGGTGGGCAGTTCGGCTCCGTCTGGCCGAATGGGGCGCAGCAAATAAACGGCCGCTCCGCTAAAGCCACTCTTAAAACGACGCCCTACCACCACCCGCCGGTAGCCGTTGAACATATGGTTTAGAACGGCCGTTACCTCCGCCCGCAGCGGTCCCTCACTGTCATTTCCGATATGGGGCGGTAAGTTAACCTGGCGCATGGTAGTAGCAAACAGCAAGAAAGCTTGAGGAATTTACAAGAAATAATAGCGTACAGTGCGTAATACGCACTACGTACTACGTACTACGCACTACTATAGGCAGCTCATACAATTCTACCAAAACTCCCCCCGTCCCTTTGGGGTGAATGAAGGCAAACTTTTTGCCGCCGGACCCGGTTTTGGCCTCTTCGTTGATCAAGGGCACGTTGGCCAGCCGCAGCCGATCCAGCGTGACGGCTATATCCTCTACTTCAAAACAGATATGGTGCAGACCAGGGCCTCGTTTTTCCAGAAAGCGAGCCACACCGCTCTCTGTATCCGTGGGCCGCAGCAGTTCCACTTCACTTTCGCCTACCGGCAGGAAGGCAACATCCACGCCTTCATCGGGCACGGCTTCCACCCGCTCGACCGGCAGCCCCAGCGCCTCGGCCCAGAAGCCCATCCCGGCTTCCAAATCAGGCACAACAATGGCAATGTGGTCAATTCGTTTGATCATTAACGTCACCTTTGATATCTACTTTGACAATGTTAAATTAGCCACCAATCGTCACCGAATGGAATTCGGCGACTGATACAGCAAGTCTGCTAAAGCAGACTATAGGAGCTTCGACTCCCAGTGCGCTTTAGCGCACTTCCGCTATCAGCCTGGGA
>JAWOIM010000422.1:0-2978 GCA_046484685.1 Chloroflexota bacterium
ATAGTGGGACGGCTCAGGGTCGGCTTGAGCTTTGAGGTCTTCGTACACTAAAGCGGTGATGCCGGCAGCAGCTTGCCTAAAAATGGTGCTACGCGCAGTAAAAAGCTTCTTATCGAGTGAAATCATTGTTTTGTTAGGTATGTCTGGTAGTAAACAGAATGCCGGCAAGTTTAGCATGAGATGAAGAAAGGTTGAAACGCTAAATGAAAAGCCATGAATAGGGACAGATCCATCACGCATCACGCATCACGTTTCACGCATCACGTTTCACGCTTCACGTGCCCCCTTGCCCCTTTGCCTCTTGCCTCATACAATTCAGCCTCTATGATACATGCAACAACACGCGCTTGGCGTACACACGTATTAGAACGGCAGGTGGCGCGGCTTGAACGCCACTTGTCTGAACTGGAACAGCGCAACGGCCGTTTAGCCACGCTGCGTCTGGGTTTGTTTTTGGGCGGCCTGGGCGTAACGGCCGTTTCCTTCTACTATCTCGGTAATGGGGGCGGCGCGCTGGTAGGGCTGGCGGCGCTGGTGGCATTTGTCACGGCCGTTTCTGCCCACAGCCGCGTCAAAGAAAGCATCGCTCGACACCAGATTTGGCAGCAGATTAAAGTGGCCCACCTGGCGCGGCAGTCGCTCGATTGGGAGGGCCTACCGCCGCCCCAGGCCTTCACGGTGGCTAAAACCCACCCCTTTGCCCATGATTTGAACCTGATCGGCAACCGCTCGCTGCACCGGCTGCTGGATACGGCCGTTTCCCAGGAAGGCAGCCATCGTCTGGCCGACTGGCTGCTGGATAACGACCCCAACTACGACACGGCCCACCAGCGGCAGCAGTTGGTGGGCGACCTGCTGGCCCGGACCCGCTTTCGGGATAAATTGACGCTTTCCGGTACGGCCGTGACCATCGAAATGAGCGACGATAAATGGCCGGGCCAGCGCCTGCTCGACTGGTTACAGCGACCCAGCCCGGCCGCCGGGTTACGGCCGTTGATCCTGGGGCTGAGCGGCTGGTCGGCGCTGAACATCCTCTGGATTATTCTGGCGCTGCTCAACGGCTGGCCCCCCTATTGGGGGGCGTCGGTTTTGCTCTTTTTGGCCGTTTACCTCTTACTGGCCCAACGCTACGGCCTGGACCGGTTGTTTAACGAGGTCCTTTTTTTAGAGGGCAGTCTGCGTCAGTTGGGGGGCGTTTTTCACTTTTTGGAGAACAACGCCTACAGACCCTATCCCCGCCTGGCCCAATTGTGCGCTCCCTTTTGGCAGGCGCAGAATCGACCGTCTCACCAACTGCGCCGCGTGACCCGGCTGTTGGCGGCGGCCGGCTTGCAGCGCAATCCGCTGGTCCACTTTTTGCTTAATGCCCTGCTGCCCTGGGATTTTTGGGTCAGCTACCGCCTGGCCGAACACAAAAAAGAACTGGCCGGCGTGCTGCCCGGCTGGCTCGACGTCTGGTTTGAACTGGAGGCGTTGAGCAGCCTGGCCACTTTTGCCTACCTTAACCCCGACTACACTTTTGCCAAGCTGTACCCGCCGGGCAACAGTCCGCTTTTGGTGGCCCAGGATGCCGGCCATCCTCTGCTTACCCACGCGGAAAGGATCGGCAATGAGTTTACCATCAACCGGCGCGGAGAATTGGCCATCATCACCGGCTCTAACATGGCCGGCAAAAGCTCTTTTTTACGGACAATGGGGGTGGCGGTGCGGCTGGGCCTGGTGGGAACGGCCGTGCCGGCCCAAGCGCTCAGGCTGCAACCGCTGCGCCTTTTCACCTCCATCCAGGTGCAGGACTCGCTGGCCGATGGCTTTTCCTTCTTCTATGCCGAAGTGCGCCGCCTGCGGGCCTTGCTGGACGCGCTGCCCCAGAGCGAGACGCCGCTGCTTTACCTGATTGACGAAATTTTCCGGGGCACCAACAATCGGGAGCGGCTGCTGGGCAGCCGGGCTTATGTACGAGCCTTGGTCAACCCCCATGGCCAGCAGCATGGCGTAGGCCTGATCGCCACCCATGACCTGGAGCTAACCAGTCTGGCCGAGGAGACGCCTGCTATTACCAATTACCATTTTCGGGATGATGTGGAAAACGGCCGTATGGTGTTCGACTACAAACTCCACCCCGGCCCCTGCCCCACGACCAACGCCCTGCGCGTCATGGCCCTGGCCGGACTGCCGGTAAATAATGGATCCGTCTGATTGCCTGCCGTCCTGCTATTTGATATTGTATGAGGATGACAAATAAAATTGTTTATCGTTATGGTAACGACCTGGATATTGATCAGGTTATCGAATTATACCGGGCTTCTACATTGGGCGAACGGCGACCGGTTGATGATCGGGAGTGTATGGTGGCCATGATCGCCCAGGCCAACCTGGTTGTCACGGCCTGGGACGATTCGCTGCTGGTGGGCATTGCCCGCACCCTGACCGACTTTTGTTACGTCGGCTACCTGTCTGACCTGGCCGTGCGCCAGTCCCATCAGCGTCAAGGCATTGGTGTGCAGTTGATTCAAAAGACACGCGAGCAAATGGGTTCCCGCTCCAAGCTGATCCTGCTGGCCGCCCCCCAGGCCGTTGATTATTATCCCCGGATAGGGTTTACTCCCCACCACAGCGCCTGGCTGTTGGGGGCTTCTGATCCTTTTCCCACATAAAACGAGGTGATTAACATGAATCAAGGAGACGTAGAAAAAGCATATTGCGTATTTCGTATTGCGTAGCCAGAGAGAATTACGGAATACGCAATACGGAATACGATTAACCCCCCGAATTCCCAAAGAGCCGTTTCCCGTTTCCCGTTTCCCGTTTTCCGTTTTTCGTTCTTCGTTTTTCGTTCTTACGAACCACTGGCATAAAGACGGCTGAGGCTTTTATTTTTAGCCGTCCAGAGGCCGACCAGGCCGATACGGAGTTCGTATAGGGAGGTAACCCCCTCAGGCACCTCGCGCATGATGTCTCGTTCCACCAGCCGGTTGAGG
>JAWOIM010000537.1:0-3520 GCA_046484685.1 Chloroflexota bacterium
CGGCCGTTTGTGGGCACTGATCGCATCCAATACTCTGCCCGGCAGGCTGTTGGGCCGCGCTATACGCTGCTCAGCCATTCCTATGGCTTTGTGGATCCGCTCTACTCGCGCGGCATGATGTGGACGTTTGAAAATATCTACGCCCTGGGCCATCGCCTGATGGACGCGCTGGCTGCCGATGACTTCGCGCCGGAACGCTTTGAATATCTGAACGGTCTGGCCGAGGCTCAACTGCAGCAGGCCGACCAGCTTGTCTACAACGGCTACCGCGCCATGACCCACTTCGATACCTGGAATGCCTGGCTGCGTGTTTTTGTCGCCGGCGAGCTGCTGCCGGGCCTCTACCTCTGGCGCAAGGCGCTCAAATACATCGCCACCGGCGACAGGCAATGGCTCATCGGGCTGGACACCGCGCCCAAACCGGGCTTTGAAGCCAGCTTTGCCGCGCCCTACCAGGCGCTTGTGGATGACGCCGATGCGCTGTTCAGCCAGATGGAACGCGGAGAGTTGCTCCCAGAAGAAGCGGCCTCCCGTCTGTTCACACGCCTGAAAGAGTCACAGTTCCTGCCACACCCCGGTTACGCCTTCGGCGACCCTGCCGCCCGGCACAACGACTTTACCCTGCCCGCAACCCTGGCCCGGATCATCCTCTGGGGCAAGTTCCGCGCACCCAGGCCGATGCGCACCGAAATTTTCGATCTGCCGCTGGGCACTTTACAAAAAATTGAGTTTGCGGGGCGTGTACTCGGCCCACTGCGAAAAAAGAAACGCATTCAGCAAAAACGACAATCTTTACTCTCTATAAGGACAATGAAAAATGATCTCAAAATTTCCTAAAAATAATGTATTCTCAGCCAGCGGCGCTGCCTTACGGCTGCTGCTGTTGCTGCTGGCGCTGAGCCTTTACCTGGCCAACAGCCTGGGGCGACCCTCGCTGCCACCGCTGCCCGGCTCTTCGGGGCTGGCGTCCGTATTGGCTCAGCCGGAAGTGATAGACTGGCGCACGGAAAACAGTCGCCATTATGATCTGGGCAACGGCCGTTATGCTGCCGTCATCCAACCCCTGGCCCCCAGCGGTGGCCAGGTCGCCACTTTCGGAGCTGTGCAGGAAGTGGTGCAAGGCTCCGTGGCCCTGGTAGAGGGGCAGCCGGAAGATGACAGACCCGCTTTTGCCCAGGCGTGTGTCGGCCACTTTGTGGCCACGGACGGTACGCGCAGCCTGCGCCGCGCCTACGTGCAGTTTCCGCTGGCCGCTCTGCCCGCCAACGTGACAAGCGGCAACATCATCGAAGCTGCCTTTTATGCCGCACCAGACGGCACGCTGGCCCCCGGTAGTAATGCCCCAGAGCCGTTTTATGAAGAAAATGGGTTTACGTTAATGCCGGTGACGGTTCACCCGGTACAGGATGATAGTTGGATTACGGCCGTGCAGGGTGGCGGCGCGTTGGCAGCGTGGCCGGCGATGGGGCCAGCCGTTTCTCCACAGGTGGATGGTAACGCATTTCTGAGTAAAGATGATGCCAACGCCTGGCTGGCCACCGGCTGGGATGTAACCGGCGCGGTACAGAACTGGTACAACACACCTGCTGACAACTTTGGTCTGGCCCTGCGCCTGGCCGAGACAGAAGCCTACGCCGACTACACCATACCGGAATCGGGCCTGCCCGCCACTTTCATGTGCTTCCCCACGCCGTCGGCCTACAATTATGCAACCCATAGCGACGGCAGCCCCATTGGTGCTTATTATACTACGGCACCGGGCATGGCCTTGCTGGTAGAGTACACCATTCACACCCTGGCTACAGATGATTATATGAACACGGCCGTACCCAGTACCGCTCCCACCGATGCCTACATCAACCAGGCCCACCATTACAGCTTGCTGCCCAGCAGCAGCAGCCAATGGCAGCTATTGGCCACATTCGGTAACCCTGCCACCGGATTTCCCCTGGCCAACGTACCTATGGAACTGTATGAATACCACTTTGGCCACGGATTGTCCCGCGTGCGTGCCGATGATGGGCGTAATACCCCCAACTACATCGCCATCAATCCCACCGCTACCGGCTCGGGCGAAACCATTGTTCAGGTGCTGCCGGAAACATCACCGACCGCTGGCAACCACGATAACAAAGCGTACCAACTGCAATTTCTGGAAGCCCTGCCCGTGCCCCCGGCCATGCCCCTCCCGCCCGGCAGCGCCATCAACATTCCTCTCTCCCTGCCCATGGGTAACCTGTTAATGGGGCAGCAGTTGACTTTTGCCGCCGACACGACGGTAGAAATACGTGTCGAGGGTTTGTTCTCAGAGAATGATGTGCGTGTTTTTGCCCCGACCACCAGTTACGAGAGCCGCAATGGGGCTGGTGGACTGCCGCTCACCTATGATGGTCTGTCGCATGAGATTGAGTTCAGCGTCAACGACGAGACCGCCGGTGACTGGCTGTTCGCCTTCACCCACACTGCCTTCGCTGATCCCATCTCGCCTGATGTGCAAGTGACCGTCTGTGCCAACAGCGACGATGTGATACGCTACCCGCTGGAGGGGGAATGTTTGGAACTGCGCCGCCCTGATCCCGGTGACTTCAATCCGGACACGCTGAAGATAGTGGGCAATGTGCGCGTCTACAGCCCTGGCGGTTTTAGCGGCGACTGTGACGTGGAATGCACCACCATCAACACGGCCCCCAGCGGCGAACCGGTGATGCCGCTGATTGGCCATGTGAATAATCCGCACGAGTGGATGGCCTTGAAAGGCGGTACGGCTACGGTATATAATTTTGCCAATCAGCGTGTGGAAATCTCAAACGGTACGCGCCTGGTGTTGGCCGACTTTGCTGACCCCAGCGAGATTGTCTCGCTGCCGGTGCTGCGCGGCCAATTTCTGGTGGATACGACAGGAGCGGTTACGGCCGTTTCCACCCCGGCCAGCACCTACCTGCTCGTCAACAGCCCCATGCATATCGCTGATGACAAGGCCGGTGTAGGCGACAAAAACGGCTGGGAATATAGCCTCAACTTGCAAAACGGGCGCATGTTGGCTAACGGCCCTGCCGTACGTGAAGTACAGCCCAATCCTGATGGCGGCACACATACCTTCACCTTCGCCGCCGAATGGCACATTACGGCGCATGGCGGCGCTTCCCTGCAAGGCAATGCCACGCTCAATCAGGTTGCCCCTCTACCCATCCGAGTCGGCGTGCTGGAGCTGTCGCCGCCTGATGACACCGGGTATACGCTGGAGTTTGACGCCCTGGCGGCCAACCCGTCCTTGCCGCACCAGATTCCCCCCTTCCGCCAGATCCGGTTCGCCGGCGCCACGTTGGCCCAGCCGGCCAGCCTGGGCGGAGCGCGTGTGGCCGTGCAGGGTGTGCTGCTGCCGCCCGACACCGAACCGGCCGCGGCAGAGAAGATTCACTGTGGCGAGAGCTGCCTCTCCCTGCGTGGGCCAAACGATTCCCTGAGCGTGCCCGATTACAAGTTTCGTATGCCCGACCTCATCATCCAAAATGAAGCCAGC
>JAWOIM010000668.1:0-15228 GCA_046484685.1 Chloroflexota bacterium
CGCCTACCCTGCCCGACCCTGACGCTTCATACCGAACGGTTGTCGAGCTAGACGTGAAGACGCTGCGCCCCCAGATTGCCATCCCCCACTCACCCGACAACGTAGTGGACATTGACCAGGTAATTGGGCGTAAAATTGACGCCGCCTTTATCGGCTCCTGCACCAACAGCCGGCTGGAAGATTTGCAGGCAGCGGCGGCAGTGTTAAACGGCCGTTCGCTGGCCCCCCACACGCGTCTGATTGTGGCCACGGCCTCCAAACGGGTCTTCAACGAGGCGCTGCAAGACGGCACGATTGCTACCCTGGCGGCAGCCGGAGCCACCTTCATCACCTCCGGCTGTGGCCCCTGCGTCGGCACCCATCAGGGCGTACCCGGCAACGGCGAAGTCGTCATCTCCAGCGCCAATCGCAACTTCCGCGGCCGCATGGGCAACCCCCACGCCGAAATCTACCTGGCCTCCCCGGCCGTCGTAGCCGCCGCGGCTATAGTTGGAGAAATTGTAGACCCGAAGATTTTTACCACAGAGGGCACGGAGAACACAGAGAGTTTTTAGGAGGTATAAAATGGCAAAGAGCGTTGATGAGTTGAGAGAGATTAACCGGATTACGGAGAAGATTATTGGGGCGGCGATTGAGGTTCATAAGGCTTTGGGGCCGGGTTTGTTGGAATCTACTTACGAAGCTTGTTTGGAGCATGAGTTATTGCTTCAAGGCTTAAAGGTAGAACGGCAAAAGGCGCTGCCAGTTCTGTACAAGGGTGTCCAGTTGGATGCTGGTTATCGGATTGATTTGCTTGTAGAAGGGATGGTCATTGTTGAACTAAAGGCGATTGATAAATGGCAGCCAATATACGAAGCGCAGATCATCTCTTATTTGAAGCTATCGGGCTGCAAAGTGGGCCTGCTCATCAACTTCAACGTCAAGCTATTAAAAGACGGCATTCGTCGTCTCATTGTGTAGAAGAGGTCCACCACAGAGGACACAGAGAACACTGAGAGGTTTTGTTGCAGTTTATTAGCAATTCACTGAAGCACGAACAGGTTCAGGCAAAGCTCAAAAAACTCCGTGTCCTCTGTGTTCTCAGTGGTAAAAAATTTGGTAAAAAATTATGGTTATACTAACAGGTATCGCCCACGTCTACGGCGACAACATTGATACGGACCGGATTATTCCGGGCAAATATACAAAAACGCTGGACGTCAGCCACCTGGCGGCCCACGTCCTGGAAGATTTAGATCCGACCTTTCGGGAGCGGGTACGGCCGGGCGATATTCTGGTGGCGGGCAAAAACTTCGGCTGCGGCTCATCGCGGGAGCAGGCCCCATTGGCCTTAAAGGCGGCGGGCATAACGGCCGTTGTCGCCCACTCCTTCGCCCGCATCTTTTTCCGCAACGGCATCAATCTGGGGCTGCCCCTCCTGGAAATTGGCCCGCATGGGGTTGAAAGCGGCAGCCAGTTGACTGTTGATCTGTCAAGCGGGCAAGTTCTCGACGAGTCAACCAACCAGCGTTATCAGGCCACCAAACTGCCGGCCGTCATGCTAGAAATTTTGGAAGCCGGGGGGCTGGTTAATTATTTGAAAGAGCATGGGGATTATTAACATATTGCGTATTTCGTATTGCGTAACGTCTGTACAAAATACGAAATACGAAATACGCTCCAACTGAGGTGTTACGATGAAGTTTAACGATTGGCTGCAAACAATTTCGCCTGAAATTACCAATGACGCTCTGTGGCAGATGACCCTGTATCGCCAGGCGTTGTTTTTAGGTGAGCTTGGTTGGTATGATGCTACGAAGCTGCTGAGTGATAGACGAACAGTGCGCCTGGCAGACCAACTCTATCGGGCTGTGGGTAAAATCAGCAGTAATATCGCCGAGGGATATAGTAAAGCGTCAGGCAAGGACCAGGCCCGCTTCTACGAATACGCGCTCGGCTCTGCCCGTGAAGCCCGCGATTGGTATTACAAGGGACGCCACATTTTGGGTGAAGAAGTTTTCCTCCATCGCTCCCGCCTGTTGGTCAACATTATTCGCCAACTGCTCAACCTCATCCCCCGGCATCGAGGCCACAAAATCGCCGAAGAACCAACCCCTTACGAGCCATACCCGATAGACCAACTCCTCCAAATCATCCCTATGCCCACCGATACGAAATACGCAATACGGAATACGGAATACGACCCAAACACATGACCTTACCCCTCTCCAACATCCGCGTTCTTGAATTTAGCCATGCCGTGCTTGGTCCGGCGGCCGGGCTGCACCTGGCCGAATTTGGGGCTGAGGTAATCCGCATTGAGCGCACGCCCGACGGCGACCCGACGCGGCGGCTGCCCGGTTTTGGCCAGGGGTATCACACCATGTTCAACCGCAACAAAAAGAGCCTGGTAGTTGATCTGAAACGAGAAGAGGGCCAGGCCATTGTTCACAAACTGCTGGCCACGGCCGATATTTTGATCGAAAATTTTGGCCCCGGTACGATGGAGCGGCTGGGGTTGGGGTATGAGGCACTACACGGCCGTTACCCCCGCCTCATTTATTGTGCCCTCAAAGGCTTTATGCCCGGCCCCTATGAAAAACGGACCGCCCTCGACGAAGTGGTGCAGATGATGTCCGGCCTGGCTTACATGACCGGGCGGCCGGGCGACCCGCTGCGGGCCGGGGCCTCTATCATCGACATCATGACCGGCGTCTATGGGGCCATGGGCTGCCTGCTGGCCCTGCAAGAGCGGGAAAAGACGGGTCGGGGGCAGTTGGTCAAGAGCGCGTTGTTTGAAACGGCCGCTTTCATCATGGGCCACCATATGGCCTACGCCGCTATCACCCAGGAGCCGGTACCACCCATGCCCGCCCGCGTCAGCGCCTGGGCCATTTACCAGCAGTTCGAAACGGCCGACGGCGGTCGTATTTTCGTGGGCGTTACCAGCGACCAGCAGTGGGCCCGTTTTTGCCGAGAATTTGAGCGGCCCGACTGGTTGACCGACGAACGGTTGCAGAGCAACAACGGCCGTATCGCCCAACGGGACTGGTTTCTACCTGAAGTAGAAGCGTTGATGGCCGGCCTGCCCCAAAGCGACATCGTCACCCGCTGCGAGGCTGCCAATCTGCCCTTTAGCCCGATTGCCCGCCCCGAAGATTTATTTGACGATCCGCAGCTTAACCAGGGTGGCAGTTTGCAAGAGATAACATTGCCCGACGGCCGCATAAAAAAACTCCCCCACCTGCCGCTGCGCCTTGATCAGTTCCCAGCCGCTGTCCGGCAGCAGCCCCCACCTCCTGGTCACCACACCCGTCAATTGCTACACGAATTAGGCTACGGCGAGGCGGAGATTGATGCATTAGCCGCAGATGGCATTGTTGTTTGAAAAACTTCACTACAGAGTACACAGAGGGCACAGAGACTAAAAAGATAATCTCCGTGTTCTCCGTGCGCTCTGAGGTAAAACAAGGAGATTCTATGACCAAACTTGACCTACTCATCAAAAATGTACGCCTGGTACGGCCGCAGCAAAACGGCCTTGAACGGTGTGATATTGGCATCAAAGACGGCCGTTTCGCTCAGATTGGGCCTGATATTGCTGTGGAAACGGCCGTGACTATCCATGATGGCCAGGATTTACTCGCTTTTCCGGGAGCCATTGATGCCCATATGCACGTCGGCATCTACCGCGAGCTGGCCGACGACGCCCGCAGCGAGAGCCAGGCGGCGGCCCAGGGGGGCGTCACTACGGCCATGACCTATATTCGCACCGGCAGCTACTACCTCAACATGGGCGGCAGTTGGCGTGACTTCTGGCCCGAAGTGCTGCGCCGCTCCGAAGGCAACTATTACGTCGATTACGCCTACCACGTCTCTCCCATCGAAAACCGCCAACTGGACGAGATGGAATATCTGGCCACCGAAGCCGGCGCACCCAACTTTGGCGAAGTCTTTATGTTTTACGGCTCACACGGGCTGCACGGCCGTTCCGACAACCAGCGCCAATGGCTCATGCTGCCCGATGGCGACCAGTACGACCTGGCCCACTTCGAGCAAATTTGCCGCCAGGCCGCCCAATTGCAGCGGCAGTACCCCGACCTGGCCCCCTACCTCCAGGTCAGTTTCCACTGCGAAACACCCGAACTGCTGCGGGCTTACGAAAAGCAGGTGCGCGAGGACGGCGAATTGAGCGGTCTCGCCGCCTGGCACGCCGCCCGCCCGCCCCACAGCGAAGCGCTGGCCATCGCCATGGTGGGATCAATGGCCCATGCGGCCGGGTTGCAGCAGGTCAACATCCTGCACATTACCTCGCAGGCGGCCATGGAAGCAGCTCTGACCGCTCGCGCTGCCTGGCCGGATGTACAGTTTGGCCTGGAGGTGGCCGCTGCCCATCTGCTGCTGGACACCACGGCCGATTGCGGTCCTTTGGGCAAGGTCAACCCGCCCATCCGCACCCCGGCAGACCGGGAGTACCTCTGGCAAAAAGTGCTGGATGGCACGGTGGAATGGATCATCACCGACCACGCCGCCTGCCCCCAGGCGATGAAAGTGTCCGACGGCGATCCCGAAAATATTTGGGAAGCGCGGGCCGGTTTTGGCGGCACGGAATACCTGCTGCCCGCTATCTACAGCGAAGGTGTGCGGCGCGGCCTGTCGCCCAACCGGGTGGCCGATCTGCTCTGCTGGCAGCCGGCGCAGCGCTTTGGCCTGCACCACAAAGGAGATGTGGCCCCCGGCTATGACGCCGACCTGGTCCTGCTCGACCCCGACGAACAATGGACCATTAACCCCGCCGCTTCCCTCTCGGCGCAGGAGTACACGCCGTTTGCCGGGCTGGAAGTTACCGGTCAGGTGAAGCAGACTTTTGTGAGGGGAAATCTGGTGTATGATAACGGCCGTATCATCGGCCATCCCCTGGGCCGATACCAAAAACGACCGAGTTAAAATTTCACCACGGAGGGCACAGAGAACACGGAGAAAACAAAAAATCTCTGTGTTTTCCGTGCGCTCCGTGGTAACCTATAAAAGGAGACGACATGCAAGGTATACAAATCTTACTTGACCTACTGGAAAGCCAACAGAAAGCAATCAACAGCGAATTTAGCGAACTCAGCGACGAGGCGCTGAACTGGCGGCCGGACGCCCAGGCCAACAGTATTGGCATCACCCTCTGGCATTTGGGGCGGGTAGCCGATTTTGTTCTGAGCCATCGTATTGAGGGACGGCCGGTGACGGAACAGCGCTGGTTTAGCGGCGGCTGGGCCGAGAAAACGGGCTATGATCCACGCGGCATTGGCGCGGGTGGCATGGGCATTCTGACAGGCTATACTCAGGAAGAGGTAGCCGCTCTGCCGGCCATAAGCAGCAGTGACCTGTTGGCCTATCACAACCAGGTGTATGAACCGCTGCTGGATCATTTGCGCCAGTTGCCTGACGGTGGGTTAGAGGCACCTGTTCCGGGCGAAGGGGAGCAGCACAGCGCCTACTTTTGGTTCCGTATTGTTTTAATTGACGCTGTCCGTCATTTAGGTGAAATGCAGGCACTTAAAACATTATGGCAGCGGCAGAGCCGATCATCATGAAGCTGTTTGGAGGTTGGGGGTTGACCGCCCTGCTGGTGCCCGGCGGGGCCAAAATGGCCTTGTAGACTGGCCTAAGTGGAGAAGCACATAGTGGCCAGCCCACGCTGTAGCCGTGTGGGCTGGCCAAATCGGAGACTTACATTACTCCGAGCAATTGTAATATGAACAGTATGACGACGATGACGAGTAGCGTGTGTATCCAATTACCAGTGCGGAATCTGGGGTTTACACTGCCCCCCACGAAGCCAAGCAGCCAGAGGATGAGCAGAATAACAATGATAGTCCATAACATAATATTTTTCTCCTTATGGGTTCAATTTTCAAACTATAGTTAATCTTAGGGATAGTTAGGCGTTGTTAACGGCCGTTTTTCCCGCCTCAATAACTGGCTCCCAGCGCTCTTTTTGACGATCAACTACCACATGGCCCCGCTGCTGCAGCGCTTCAGCTTTTTCCTGGATGTCAGCCGTTACTTGCTGGGCTTTGGCACGTGCCTGGGCGACTCCTTCCTCTACGGTATCAGCAGTCTGTTCGCGCAAATCGTCTCCTTTCTTCCGAATTTGCTCACGCATCTCTTCTCCCGACTGGGGAGCCAGCAGAAGCGCTAAAACTGCACCGATCAGGCCGCCAACCAGCAGGCCGGCTAAAACGCCACTTAAATTCTTATTTTTTTTATGACCTATGCTCAACATTATATGAACTCCTTTGAAATGAAAATAGTGCTGTTGAATGGACAAACTATTTTCATCTGACTAAATTGAGGTAAACTACCAAATGAGAAATACCTCTTTTTGTTACTGAGGTTGCATACTACGTCATTATCATGCCATAGTAACGTACTCAGGGATATAGGGATAAACCCTACCCTTTGCTAAAAATAACCCCTATCTATACTAAGTCGAATTGTCTAACTAACTTTATATCAGGCGGGAACGAGGTCTTTCATGTGGCGATCCCAATGACGGTGCTGGGCAATGGCCTGGATAAAATCACGAACAAAGGAAGACAGATCGGCCGTTTTATTGGCCGTCACGACTCCTCGATCTGCGATTTGCTCGTTATCGTCCCCGGCCAGGTGGATATTATCCAGATCAGCCCATTGGAGCAGTTCAACACCTTCTCCCAGGGCTGCAATCGGCTTGCAGTGCTTAAAAGCTTCGTTGATAAAGTGGATAGCATCTCCTTGCATCTTCAACGTAGCCACACTCTCTGCTCCCCCAGGCACAAAAACAGCATCATACATAATGGAGCCGCTGGTGATAAATGTCTTATCGGCTATCATTGTCTGGTCAGTACCGTCATCTAAAGGATCAAAACTCTTTGCGATCAGATCGACACTGGCTCCGGCTTCGCTGAGGGCTGATTTGACCGTTTCCACCATTGCTGAGTCGACACCCGGGGCTGCAAGGAAGGCAATTTTGCGCGAACGGATTGTATCTTTGACCGTGTTTTCCATACTGAGCGCTTTCGACCGGCCAGGCTCGGCTGCCCCCCGCCGGTCAGACGGTAAGGGAGCGGTCGATTCTTTTAAGTAGCCCAAATCCCCGGTAAAGCTGTTAACCCCGATGCCTTGGGCCGTTCGCTCCGCCAGATCCTGACTAATATTTGCCAGCAGTTCTACCATGCGTTGGCGGATGTGCATATGCTCCACCTTGCCTAGTTCGAAATGCAGGGCCTCCACCAGATGGTCCTTCTCAGCCTCCGACTGACTGTTCCAAAAAAGGGTGGCCTGGCTGAAATGGTCATTGAAGCGCTCGCTGCGATGACGCACTTTTTGCCCCTCTATTTGCTCGGGGTAGTGACGGTAGGCACGCATCTTTTCAGGTGACTGCATAGGGCAACCTTTAGCAAGCGAGTTAGGCTCGTAATTCACCCGTCCTGTGTTAATCTTCTGACGCATAAAACCATCACGCTGATTGTTGTCCACCTCGGCTACTGGTCGGTTGATCGGAATCTCCGCAAAATTCGGTCCCCCCAGACGGATAATCTGCGTATCTAAGTAGGAAAACAGGCGCCCTTGTAGGAGCGGATCGTTGGTAAAGTCAATGCCCGGTACGACATGGCCGGGGTGAAACGCCACTTGTTCAGTCTCGGCAAAAAAATTGTCCGGGTTGCGATTCAGCGTCATTTTTCCAATACGCTGCACCGGCACTAACTCTTCGGGGATCATTTTAGTGGGGTCGAGCAAATCGAAATCAAACTTGTCGGCGTCTTCTTCTTCCACGATCTGTACGCCCAATTCGAATTCAGGATAGTTCCCCTGCTCGATAGCTTCCCATAAATCGCGCCTATTGAAGTCAGGGTCTTTCCCAGCCAACTTCTGCACCTCATCCCACACCAGCGCGTGAACGCCGAGCATCGGTTTCCAATGAAATTTTACAAAGCGCGATTTACCGGCCTCATTGACAAAACGGAAGGTATGTACGCCAAACCCTTCCATCATGCGGTAGCTGCGTGGCAAAGCCCGATCGGAAAGTACCCACATGATCATGTGCATGGATTCAGGCATAAGCGAGATGAAATCCCAGAAATTATCATGAGCAGCAGAGGCCTGCGGCATTTCATTGTGTGGTTCGGGTTTAATGGCGTGTACCAAATCAGGAAACTTAATGGCGTCCTGGATAAAGAATATGGGCATATTGTTGCCTACCAGGTCGAAATTGCCGTCCTCGGTATAAAACTTGGTGGCAAACCCACGCACATCACGTATCGTATCTGCTGAGCCACGGAATCCCACCACGGTCGAAAAACGTACAAACACCGGAGTTTTCATTGTTGGATCTTGCAAGAAACCGGCTTTTGTAAACTCGGTCATGGATTCATATACTTGAAAAAAACCGTATGCACCTGAACCACGGGCGTGCACAATGCGCTCAGGAATACGTTCATGATCAAAATGGGTCATCTTCTCGCGGAAGATGAAATCTTCCATTAATGTAGGCCCGCGTTCACCAGCGGTTAAGGAGTTTTGGTTATCGTGGACGCGTACGCCCTGATTAGTGGTCAGCCGGTTTTCTTGCGGGTTCTCCCGATTAGCTTCCAGCTCTTCAATTTTGGCATTCTCAGAGTCTTTAATATCTTTGTTCATTTTATTACTCCATTAGGTAGGCCGCGGATAAACACAAAGAAAGCGGATTAATACAGATTTTTTCTGTTTTATCCGCAAAAATTAATCCAATCCACGTTCTATGGTTAAGTGTCAACTTATGCTCTGCCATTTTATAATAATTGAATGCCGTATTCTGCTAATAGATCGAGATACATAAAGCAGGTATAAAGAAGTTATGGGTTAAATTAGAGCGATTTTTTTGAGCGATCTGGCAATCTGTCTGGGCTAAGAAATTAACCTTATATTACTAACTTGTATCCCCTCTGTATGCCATTATATATAGTGTTGAGGCGCTTGTTGCCCTACCATCGAGAGTATGAGTACCAATCTCTATATTTTTTAACAAAACAGATAGGGATAGCCCATTTGTTGGCAGGTATTCTTTTATCAAGATGTTATCAGCCTGGCTGAAAGGAGAATTCCATGACAAACCATACCATGCAAGAGAGACAACATAACCTGCAAGAAAAGCACCATAATACCGTTCAGGTTTTTTCATGCGGTACGCTAAATGGCACGAGTGTAGAAAATCTGGAGGGTGAGGATTTAGGTCACCTGAAAGAGATTATGCTTGACATGAATAGTGGTCGTGTTGCTTACGCCGTACTCTCTTTTGGTGGCGTGCTGGGTATCGGTGACAAATTGTTCGCCGTACCGTGGGCTGCGCTGCACATCGACACCTATGATAAGAAAATTGTTCTTGATGTAGCTAGAGATCGACTGGAAGAGGCCCCTGGTTTTGATAAAGACAACTGGCCGCACACGGTTGAGCATAGCTGGCTAAATGACGTGTACGATTATTACGGTCATACTTATATGGCTTAGTTAAAGTCCCGCACAACATATAGTACAACATATAGTATCGGTGACCGGCGACCGGTAATCTTATATCGGTCGGCGGTCGACTTTTACGGTATAATATAATCATATAAGGACTTAAGTTTTGGCCATCAGTTAGCCCAGGAAACATAATGAGTGAAAATAGACCCTCTCTTGCCCAAGACAATGATCTCCCTCAAGAAAGTATAACAACGGACGATCACCTTCAACCGCCCACTGATGGACTTACCGATGATGGACTTAGCGATGGAGGGCTTACCGATGGTGGGACTATTATCCGCACCCATAATCTTACCAAGAAATTTGGTGAAGAAACGGCCGTGGACGCTGTTACGATAGAAATACCACGCGGTAAAATTTTTGGCTTCATTGGCCCCAGCGGCTGTGGTAAAACCACTACCGTACGGATGATGATAGGGATCTACCAACCTACAGCCGGTGAGGTGACCGTTTTCAACCAACAGCCCCTCAACTTCAACCGACAGCAGAAAGAAAAGATAGGCTATATGCCTCAACTGTTTGTTTTATATCCCGCTCTTACCGTCTGGGAAAATCTCAATTTTGCCGCCTCCCTCTACGGCGTGCCCTGGCGCCGTCATAAGCGCCTGCAGGACCTACTGTCTCTCGTCGAACTGGAAGGCCACGAAAGCAAGCTTGTGCGCAACATTTCCGGTGGTATGCAGCGGCGTTTGAGTTTAGCCGCTGCCCTCGTTCACAATCCTGAGCTTCTCTTTCTGGATGAGCCTACAACCGGTATTGACCCCGTCTTGCGCCGTAAATTCTGGGACTACTTTAAGGAATTACAGGCAGAAGGACGAACGCTTTTTATAACCACCCAGTACGTCGGTGAAGCTGCCTACTGCGACTACATCGGGGTTATGGACAAAGGGCAACTGCTGATGGTAGAAACGCCTGAAGGGCTGCGCCGCCGTGCTACCGGCGGCGACATGAGTGACCTGAAACTCACCAGACGGCTTACCTATGAAGAGCGTAATCAGCTTGAGGCAGAGCCTTTTGTTAGAGAGGTTTTAGTCGAAGGAGAGAACACCTATCGAGTTGTCGTGGAGGATGCCAGCGTAGATATTCCCCGGCTCATTACCTGGTGTGGAGAACGCGATTTGGAGATCGAGTTAGTACGAGAATATTTACTACCCTTTGATGATGTCTTTGTAAAGCTAATTGAGCGAGAAGGGGTCAACCATGTTGAATAGTTTATTCGGTTTTTTCATCCGCACCTCGGCTTTCATACGCAAAGAAATTTACGAAATTTTACGCCAAACACGGCTCGTCTTCACCCTCATTTTGGGTCCATTTCTCATTTTGTTCCTTTTCGGTATCGGCTACAGTGAGACACCGCGCACCCTACAAACCCTCTTCGTCATACCGGAAGGCAGCGAGCTAACGCAGTGGGTAGAAGAACATGCTGAGTCCATTACGCCCCACATACAAGTGGCCGACATTATAGATGATGCTGACGAAGCGGACCGTCGCCTGCGCCGTCAGGAAGTAGATTTGGTCGTGGTAGCTCCCCCAACCCCTTACGAGATGATCCGTGAGAACAGGCATGCTGTGTTCTATCTCTACCATTACGAAATCGATCCCTACGAAATAACGTATGTTCAGGTACTGGGGCGGGCTTATACGAATGAAATTAACAACCGGGTACTGGCACAGATCGCTGATGAGGCTAAGATAGAATCCGAATCCATGCAGGATAATATGGGCTTTGCCCAGGAGAGTGCTGCGGCTATGCGCCGCTCTTTTGAGCAAGGGGATGCCGCCGCGGCTGAACTGCATCGGGGAGAGCTAAACGAAGACATACGATTCTTAAGATTTATCCACGGCTCCGGGCTGGCTATTCTGACCGGCATCCAGCAAACGGTCGGAGCGCCAGTGGATGATGAAGCCGGCACAATAATAGACAGCGCCACTCGTGTTCAATCCTGGCTGGATTCGATTGATAACATTGACGCGTCTGAGACAGATTTCTCCCGCGAAGCAGAGGTAGCCGGTGAGATTGAAGAGGAATTGGCCCGGATCGATGTGCTGTTGACTGAATTTCGCAGTATTGATTCCCGCATTCTGGTCAGCCCGTTTGACAATGAAATAGTGAGTATCACTGAGACGGTAATACAACCCACTCACTTCTTTATTCCGGCCGTCATTGCCCTGCTATTGCAGCATATAGCCGTCACCCTGGCCGCCCTCTCTATCGTGCGCGAACAGCGAGACGGGGCTATGGAGTTATTCCGGGCCGCCCCCATCACGGCTTTTGAAACCCTGCTGGGTAAATACGTCAGTTATTGGCTGCTGTCAGCCTTTTTGGCCGCCATTTTAACGGCCTTAATGATATTTTTATTGGGCATGCCCATGCTCGGTGCCTGGGACCATTACAGCGCCATGATTGCTATGCTGCTCTTCACCTCGTTAGGGGTCGGCTTTAACTTCTCATTGAGTGCCCAAACCGACAGCCAGGCTGTGCAATATTCCATGATTCTGTTGTTGGCCAGCATCTTCTTTAGTGGCCTCTTCCTGGCATCATACCGACTCTGGCTGCCCGTCCGCCTCTTTTCCTGGATATTGCCGGCCACGTATGGCACCAGCCTGCTGCAGAGCGTCATGCTGCGAGGTCAAGGTGCCAACCTGTTGTTACAGTTGGGTTTATTACTATTTGGCCTTATTCTCTTTCTAACCGCCTGGTGGCGGCTGAAACGGCTTATGTCTCCCGAATAATGCGGGGGTCGGCAAACAGCAAGTTAACTGGATGTCTAAGTAGGTGAACCCTTACTTAATTAGATGAACAAGAGTAAAAACATGAATGATTTAAAACAACTTGAGGGTAAAGTGGCTTTGGTCACCGGAGCTGGTTCCGGGATCGGCAAAGCTACGGCTCGGCTGCTGGCCCGCCATCATGTGCGGATTGCTGCCCTCGGCCTCACGGCCGAAGAACTGGAAGAGATCGTAGCCGCTATACAAAAGGATGGTGGGTCTGCTATGAGCATCATTGCCGACATTGCCAAAGAAGAAGAAATAGAAAATGCCGTTCAACAGATTATCGACCGTTGGGGCCGCCTGGATATTATCTTTGCCAATGCCGGAATCAACGGTGTCTGGGCTCCCATCGAAGAACTAAAACCGGAAGAGTTCCGGGAAACTATTGAGGTAAACCTGGTAGGGACATTTCTCACAATTAAGTATGCTGTACCCTATCTAAAAAAGGAGGGGGGCGCTGTGGTCATTACCTCCTCTGTGAACGGCACGCGTATATTCAGCAATACGGGCGCGACGGCCTATTCTTGCTCCAAAGGAGCGCAGGTCGTCATGGCCAAAATGTTGGCGTTGGAACTGGCCAAACATCGCATTCGCGTCAATGTGATTTGTCCCGGCAACATTGATACACAAATTGAGGACAACACCGAAAAGCGAGAGGTTGAAGCGGAAAAGGAGCCGGTAAAATTCCCTGAGGGCGTCATTCCGCTGACGGATGGGCAGCCCGGCTCATCGGAACAGGTAGCCGAACTGGTATTATTTCTTGTTTCTGAGGCCAGCAGTCACGTGACCGGTACCGAAATATGGATTGATGGGGCCGAATCCCTGCTACAAGGCTAGTGGTATGAGGCAAATACTCGTCAAGGTTTCAATAGAATGATAGACATCACATCGCCCCTCTTTGTTTAAGAAGCAGGGAGACTTTCAGCAATGAGCGGACTTAAGAAGGTTTGACCTTGCGAGGCAGATCTAATAGCTGTGGTCAATTCTTTAACAACTGTTCTTTTTAAAACATATCCCCGCACGCCTAACTGCAAAGCCCGCTGCACAAAGGTAGAGTTACTGTATGTCGATAAAATGACAACCTGCAAAGAAAGGTTTAAGGCCTGAAACTGCTTGATTGCTTGAAAACCATCCATTTCAGGCATAGAAATGTCCATAACAACCACATCAGGATTTAATACCTGCGCCAGTTTAACGGCTTCGATTCCATTTTCGGCTTCAGCCACCACCTCAATATCTGGAGATAAATGCAGGAGATTAGAAACGATACGGCGTATATGAGAATGGTCGTCTACAATTAATACATGAATCATAGTGGGTTTTATTGATAGTTCTAAATATGATGTACGCTGTGATTTATTATACTTAACATGTCTATCTACTTATTAGTTACGAACCTCATATTAATATGTTACGTATTTAACATTACAATTTATATTAAAATATCTAAATATGCCTTACTAAGGATCTTACCCAAAGTATAAGGGTTGGACCCTATACAGGATAGTACCAGGATATATAAAATAGGTACAAGTTAAGTATAGGTAGGGGATGGAGTAATAATATTAATGGCTGCACCAAAGAGGTGTGGGCCAAAGAGGTGTGGGCCAAAGAGTGTGGGGAGAGAATAACAGGAATCAGGCTTCCTGTATAGTATGGTAGGGAATAACGGCCGTTAAGCGTGTCCCCTGGTCTGGGGTAGAATCAATATCCAGTTGACCCCCCAGCAGCATCAGCCGCTCAACCATGCCTCTCAGACCCATGCCATTTATTTGGGGAATAGTATTTGTATCTAGCCAGGGCCATGATCTATCAACTTGAAAGCCCTGGCCATCGTCAGCTACCAGCAGGCTAATTTTGTCAGGGTCATGGCTCAATGTAACTTCTATTCGGCTGGCGTTGGCGTGTTTAGCGGCGTTGGTTAGCGCTTCTTGCACAAAGCGGTAGAGGGTCGTAGCCGTAGCATCTGGCAGAGAGGGCAGTTCGGCACCCTGGTAACGAATGGGTAGTTGAATGCGATCGGCAAAGTCGCGGCATAACCCCTCCAAAGAGGCGTCCAGGCCGAACCGATCCAGCACCGGCGGTCGCAGGTTATGGGCCAGCAGGCGTATGCTTTCCATGGTCTGATCGGTAAGGATGATGGCGTCATCAAGGCTGGTATGAACGGCCGTTAGCTCCGCCGGCAGAGACTCCCCCATCAACTCCAGACTGATCTTTAAGGCGGTCAATGCCTGGCCGGCCTCATCATGCAGCTCGCGTGATACGCGCTGCCGCTCCTCCTCCTGCGCATTTACCACCCAACCGGCCAAATGGCGCAGCCAGTGCTTAGTTCTGAGTATCGCTTCTTGTGCCTGATTTCGTTCCACTACGCGCCCCAACTGTAAGGCAATGTGCTCCATGACGCTCAGAATCTCATCGGCTAATTCGGTTGCCTCACGGGCAAAGAATTCCAGCAGGGCCACGACTTCGTCCCCTACCACTACCGGCAGCACAAAGTGGCTCTTGATATCTATATCTGGCTTTTGCTCAAACAGGGCCGGGGTCAAAAAGTCCTGGTTAAAATCCCACCAGGCCGGCCGCCTTTGTTCAACCACCTGCTTTAGCCAGCTTCTGTTCGCCTGCTGCCACGCCTCGTGGGCCGCTACTTCCTGCAGAAAGGTAAACCGATCGTCAGCACAGTGCCAGAGGCCGGCCGAAACCAGTTCGCCGCTGTTGGTTTCGGCACGAAGATAGATTTGCCCGGCCGGCCAAGCCATATACTGACAGATTTTGTCCAGGGCAAATTGCAGCAGTTCTTCAATAGAGTGAGCCTCGTTGGCAGCGACGGCCACTTCTTGCAGCAGGCGCAGCCTGCTGCTTTCGTGTCGTAGGGCCTCTTCAGCCTGTTTGCGCTGGATGATTTGCTCTTTTAACAGCGCCAGTCGCTTTTCGGTACGCTCTTCA
>JAWOIM010000741.1:0-10204 GCA_046484685.1 Chloroflexota bacterium
GTTTTGCCCTCAGCAGGATAATACACACCGGCCGTTCCCCTGCTATGTAATACCGCCAATTGCTCTGACATCACCTGTAACTGCTGGCTGATGACCCGTTCTAACGTATCTTCCATATCGTCTGTTAGATAATCCGGGCGTAGTTGTTGGCCATTTGACAGTTTGTTTTCTGACATAATAGAAAATGCAGGGGTTTGGAAGATCGGTTGCTGTGGCAAAGGTATCATGGCCGGGTAAGTTTCTGCTACACCGGTATCAGTTTTTGTCGTTTCTAGCTCAGTTTGTATGGGCAGCGTGGCTGTTTCGGCCGCAACATCCTCTCCTTCCGGCCGCCAATCAGGTGACAGATTCTGATCGATATAATCTGTTAGTCCATCTATTGTAGACAGTTCATCAAATAACTGGCGAATAGAAATTTTGACATCAAAAACGGTCTCTAATCTCCGCACGGCATCAACGAAGACCATTGAATCAGCGCCCATCTCAAGAAGAGGGGCATATATATCCACTTCATATTCTGGATACTGCAACAATTGGGCTACTAAAGAACGAATGATTGATAAAACCATATCTCGACGAGACCCTGATTGTAATTCAATTGCCATTTCGATTGTTTCTTCGCCGTTCATTGATGACACTCCTTTTAATCAAATAAATACCGAATAAATCTGGAAAATAACTAAAACGGTAGTTTTTGCTGACTATTTAAAATTTCTTAATAATTCATGCTTCTTAATTCTTTGAGCAATAAATCTTCCGCTTCAACATCTGAAATCTGTTGTAATTCACTTTCCAATAAGTTGGCTACGGTTTCAGTCTCCCAACTTTTCCCCTGTGCCTTTGGCGGTGTAACCGGCAGTGGCTCAAGGGACAACACTTCTTCGGCTAAATAAGTAACCAGGGCCTCTATCGTCGGGTAATTGAACAGCAGCGTAGAATCTAGAGAACATTCCAGATCCATTTCCAGTTGATTGCGTAAGCCAATAGCCATCAATGAATCCAGACCCAAGTCAAATACCCGTTGGCGAGGTTCTATTTGTTCCGGTGAACTTAACCCTAAAACCTCAGCCAACTGCGTACAAACATAAGTCGTCAGTAGGTCCCATTGTTCATAGACAGTTATCGCCCGTAACTGAGTCAACAGGTCAGATGAGCGTGCTGGAGACTGGTCCAGGGAATCTCTTATCGATTTTAGGAAAGGCAGCTTGTTGCCTTGGGCAAACTGGCCAAAGAATTGATCCCAATTTATGGGTAAAACAGCGCTCTGCACAGCCTCTTGCTGCAATAAGGCCTCCATGATTTGTAGCCCTTGCTCCGGGGCAATAGTGTCAATGGCCTGGGCCAACCAATTGTTCTGGCCATTGGGGGTTACGTTGGGGGCCAAATCGGCCCACATGCCGGCATCAGCCCAGGGACCCCAGTTGATGCTCAACCCGGGTAGACCCAACGCACGCCGGTAATGAACCAGGCCATCCATAAAAGCGTTGGCAGCGGCATAATTGCCCTGGCTAAATGCCCCCAGCAGGGATGCGACCGAAGAAAAACAAACGAAAAAGTCTAAGGGTAACGCCTGGGTCAACAGGTGTAGATTCCAGCTTCCCTCTACCTTCGGAGCCATCACTCCTTGGAAACGATCCCAGGTCTGTTTTGTCAATACACCATCATCCAAAACGCCGGCGACGTGGAAAACACCGCGCAAGGGTGGTGCATTCTTCTCAATGTAGTTGAGTAAATCAGCGACTTCTTGGTGTTGGGCAACATCGGCCTGGCAAATATGAAGATGAACGCCGGCTTGCTGCAAGCGCTGCACCGCTTCTTCCTGTGCCTGGGTCACAACACCACGACGCCCGGTTAAAATGATGTGTTGGGCACCTTTGCCGGCTAACCATTGGGCCACTTGCAGCCCTAACGCCCCCAAACCACCGGTAACCAGGTAACTGGCATTTTGATGAACAAGGCTTTCTGTCTTGCCCTGGTCGCTAAGCAAATGATCAGGCTCCAGCCTGGCTGCGTAACGCACCCCCTGGCGATAAGCCACCTGGTCTTCCAGGTAAGGGGTGTTGATTTCGGCAAGCAAAAGCTCGCTGTTGCTTGTACTGCTGCCGGACGGATCTAAATCCAGGCGCGTACAGTGCAGGTCAGGATGTTCCAGGGCAATCACTCGCCCTAACCCCCACAAGGAGGCTTGTTCTACCCGTACCGTCTCGCCCGGTTGAATTGACTGTCCGCCGCGCGTGACCAGCCATAAGCGGGGCAATGTTTGCCCACTCAGGATCAAGGCTTGAACCAGATGTAAGGTGGTACCACAGGTTAGGTGTTGGCTATCTTGCAAGCCGGCCGGATCGGCGCCTGGCTTTATGCCGGCGACCAGGCTCCAGAGATGAATAACGCCCTGTATTGACTGCTCGGCCGAAATTTCTTGTATCAATTGTTGATAATCTGTGGCTTGTGCCGGGTGAATGGTATAGTGATCGTCCTTGTCTCTGCTATAGGTTTGCCCGGCCCGGACGGTGATAACCGCAGCCCCTTGCCGGCGCAGCGCAGCGGCCAATTGCTGGCCAATGCCCTCTTTGTCCAGAAAAATCAACCAGCTTTCGGTCTCTGTCTGGGTTGAAGGTGCCCCATCTACCGGCAGCCAGTCGAGCTTATACAGCCAGTCACGCTTTTCTTGGCGAATGCTTTGTAACAAAACTTCACGACTGGCACGGCTAACGGTCAGACCTATAATCTGGGCCACCAGGTCACCTTCGTCGTCAAACAGATGTATATCTATTGTGATGGCCTGCCGGTCGGCGTCCTGGTCCGACTGTAGTTGGGTCTGGGCCCATAGCTCTGTTCCGGGCTGTTGGTGGATAATGAGCTGCTCAATGCCGGTGGGCAAGTAGACATCTTCCTGATTTTGGCCCACTGAAGAAGCCCACAATAATTGGAAGCAGGCATCCAACAACACGGGGTGGAAAGTAAAAGCGGCCTGGTTGGCAACCAACTCTGCCGGTAGTTGAATCCGGCCAACCAGGTTTTCACCATGGCGATAAACCTGCTTAAGGGCCTGGAAACCAGGTCCATACTGCACGCCCAGGTCGGCAATCTGTTGGTAAAAGTCGGAAGCCGTTATGCTTTCATTGGCACCAGCGCGCAACGTGTCGAGGTCTGCCGGTACCGCTGCCGAAACCGGTTTTTCCTGTGACAGGTTGCCGGCTGCATGTAGTGTCCACGCCGGGCTTTTCGCCTCGCTTTCTGTGGCCAGGCTGAGTATTTCAAACTGGTAGGTTTTGTCCTGGTCCGGCGTAAGCACAAGCTGCACTCGCCTGGTCTCGTTGTCGGGCAGCAGTAAAGCCTGGTACAGGGTGAGATCATGTACAATGGGTTTATCTGAAGGCAGCACTGCGGCTCCGGCCGACAGGGCCATTTCGATATAAGCCGCAGCGGGTAAAACGGCCGTTTCATAAACCCGATGATGGTTGAGGAAAGCGGGTGCATCCTGACTAATCTCAGCCTCAAACACCGTTTCACCATTCTGCAAACAGGCCAGGGCAAGTTGACGGCCAAGCAGCGGATGGACCTTTCCTTTCTCCGGCCGGCCGGCAATAGTGGCTCTCTGGCTAAAACCGGCAAAAGGCACCCAATAACGCTGCCGCTGGAAACAGGTTGTCGGCAAAACAACCCGCTGCCGTCCATAACGATAATCACGCTCAAAGCCGTCCCAAGCCACGTCAAGGCCACACCCATATAGTTGGCCCAAACTTGAGAGAAGCTGTTCCCACTCTGACTTACCCTTACGTAAGCTAGGTAGCCACACCCCGACATCTCGGGGCAAACAGGAGCGGCCCATGGCCAACAAAGTGGGTTGAGGGCCTATTTCTACAAATATATTGGCCCCCATTTCGTAAATCGTGTTCATGCCGGCGGCAAACCGGACAGGCGCTCTAATGTGGCGGCACCAATAATCAGCAGAGGCTATATCGTCCGTGGCCAGTTCACCCGTCAGGTTGGTAATCAGATCGATTTGGGGCAGGGCATAATCCACTTGGGCCGCCGCTTGCTTAAAATCAGCCAGAACCGGTTCCATGAGGGGAGAATGAAAGGCATGGGATACAATCAGATCTTGGGTTTTGAACCCTTTTTTCTGCAATGCATCGATAACTGCCTGAACGGCCGTTTTTTCTCCAGAAATGACAACATTGTGGCGGGTGTTGACAGCCGCTATAGAAACCTGTTGGTCATAGGGTTCAATAGCCTGGGCGACTTCGGCTTCCTCCGCAAAAACAGTCGCCATACGGCCGTTGCGCGCTAAGGCCTGCATGAGCCGGCCTCGTTTGGCAATCAATGTCAAGCCATCTTCCAGACTAAAAACACCGGCGACGCAGGCAGCCACATATTCGCCTATGCTGTGGCCCATAACAATATCCGGCTCAATACCCCAAGATAGCCAAAGCTGAGCCAGGGCATACTCAATGGCAAAAAGGGCCGGCTGGGTATAAGCCGTTTCATGTAAACGAGCGCCTTCATCCTTGTCTGAATAAAGGAGCGTTAAAAGAGACTCTTCGAGGTGGGGACGTAATATCTCGTCACAGGTATCCAGGACGTTACGGAAAGTAGGCTGTGTTTCATAAAGCTGCCGGCCCATGCCCACATACTGCGACCCCTGACCCGTAAACAAGAAGGCAACCTTTTGCTCTTCGTTGTGGCCAGACCCGGAGAAAACCCCTTTCACAGTTCGTTCCGACGACAGAAAGCGGCTTAACTTTTCCCGGGCTTCATGGCCGGTAGTAGAGACAACGGCCAAACGGTGCTGTAAATGTGTACGCCCCCAGTTGGTTGTATAACAAATATCACCCCAATTGACATCAGGGTTAGCCGATAAGTACTCGCTATAATGCCCGGCTAAATCATGTAGGGCTGTTTCGGTACGTCCCGACAGCGTCAAGATATGGTGTGACCGGTCAGGGGCCACCGGCTGCCGGTCTGATTCGGGCGCTTCTTCGACAATAATATGGGCATTGATCCCACTAAGACCAAATGAGCTGATACCGGCCAGGCGACGGCCGTTTCCGTTACCGGCAGGGGACCAGGGCATTACCTCGGTGGGAACGGCCAGGGGAATATCTTGCCAGGGAATATGGGGGTTTAACTCGTCCACATGAAGATGGGGCGGAATCTTTTGGTGTTGCAAAGCCAGGAGCACCTTTATGAAACCGGCTATACCGGCTGCAGCCTCCAGATGGCCAATATTTGTTTTTACCGACCCCACCATTAGCGGTTCCGAAGCGGGACGATCGGCAGCCATTGCTTTGACAAGCGCTCCAATCTCTAGGGGGTCACCCAGAGGTGTGCCGGTACCATGGGCCTCGATATAACTAATATCGCCGGGCGTAACGCCGGCCGCAGCCATCGCTTGCCGTAATAATTTTTCTTGGGCCGGGCCATTGGGTACCGTCAGGCCCCCGCTGGGGCCGTCATGGTTAACGGCCGAGCCTCGAATCACGGCCAAAATCGGATCGTTGTTGGCCAAGGCATCTGACAGACGTTTTAGCACCACCATGCCACACCCTTCACCGCGACCATAGCCATTGGCTGCCGCCGAGAACGTTTTGCAACGGCCGTCTGGGGCCAGCGCCTTCATGCGTGACAAAATAATGTTAGAGTGGGGCGTCAGGATAAGGTTAACACCGCCGGCCAAAGCCAAATCACATTCACCCGCTCGCAACGACTGGCAGGCCAGGTGAAGAGACACCAACGAAGAAGAACAGGCCGTGGCGACTGCCATACTTGGTCCCTGTAGACCCAGGGTGTAAGACAAACGTCCAGCCGGAAAACTCAAACCGCTGCCAGTGCCAATATAAGCATCCGCTTCCTGGGTTACGTCAATGCGGGCCACCTGTAACTGAGCATAGTCAAAGTTCATAAACCCCACAAAAACGCCAGTCTGGCTGTTCAGCAAGCGATCAGGTGCTAATCCGGCTCGTTCCAAGGCCTCCCAACTAACTTCCAATAGAAGCCGCTGCTGAGGATCTATGCCTTCCGCCTCACGCGGTGAAATCCCAAAAAAGTGCGGATCAAAGCTATCTACCTCATCCAGAAAACCGCCCTGACGCATATACATTTTGCCCGGAGACTCAGGATTAGCATCATAGTAAGCATCAACATCCCACCGATCGGACGGCACCTCCATGACGGTATCAACACCCTGCTCTAATACATTCCAAAAAGATTCAGGAGTATGCCCGCCACCGGGAAAGCGGCAAGCCATGCTGATTACCGCAATAGGCTCGTTTAGGGTATCGAGCCGGCCCTGTAATTCTTCAATCTTAAGCAGGGCAGCCTGCATCAACTCACGATAATTTAAATTGTCAGAACCATTATTCTTGTTAGTTTCCATCTTGAACAGTTGTTAACCTCTCTGCCAATAAGTTAGCAATTTCATCCGGGGACAATGAATCTAAATCGGTTGCAGCCTGGCCGGCAACAGCTATCTCCTGCCCGTTAGCCTGGCTGCCGTTAGTTGGGCTGCCGTTAGCCCCACTACCATTCACAAACTCTATATCAAGCACGTCGTAAATAAGATAATCTGCCAACCGCTCCAGCGTTGGATAATCAAACAGGAAGGTGGCCGTCAAAGCGCAGCCCAGGCTAGATTCCAGACTGTTGCGCAGTTCCAGGGCAATCAGGGAATCCACACCCAAATCAAACAGCTTCTGGCGCACACCAATTTGCTTGGGCGAACTCAAACTCAACGCCCCGGCTAATTGGCTACGCAGATGTTCTATCAGCAAGGAGCGGCGGTTCCGAACCGGTGCTGACTCCAACTGCTGCCGGAATTTTTCCTCGGTTGTCGTTGTTTCTTCCTCGGTGGTCGCCGGGGCAAAGGCTTCAAAGAAAGCGGAGCGTAGCTGTTGGGGTACGTAAGCCCAATAGTTAGACCATTGCAGCGAGAATATACCAACTTGAGCATCACCATGCTGCCGGCGCAGCAGTGCATCCAAAATTTGAATGCCTTCTTCCGGCACAATCGCCCCTATTCCCAGGGAAGACCAGCGATCCTGGTCACGTTTGCGGCCGCGAGCAGCCATGCCAATTTCTGCCCAGGGACCCCAATTTAAACTCAAAGCGGGTAAGCCCAGCGCCTGGCGCTGGTAGGCCAGCGCATCCATAAAGGCGTTACCGGCCGCATAATTGCCCTGACCCGATGAGCCAAGCATCGAAGCCAATGAGGAGAAACAAACAAAGAAATCTAAGGGCTGATCTTGAGATAGGCGATGCAAATTCCAGGCTCCGGCTACCTTCGGGGCCAACACCCGAGCAAAGCGTTCCCACGTTTGCTGGTGTAAAACCCCGTCATCAATAACGCCGGCCGCATGAAAAATGCCGCCTAAGGGGGGCATATCGGCCTGAATTGTTTGCATTAGCCGGCTGGCCTCCTCACTTACGGCAATATCGGCCGTGGCAATAAGAACCTGAGCACCGGCCGCTTCCATAGCCTCAACAGCTTCACGCTGCGAATCGTTGGTGATTCCCCGCCGGCCGGTCAATACCAGGTGGCGGGCACCCTGGGCCACCAGCCATTGAGCAACTTCTAGCCCCAGGGCACCCAAACCACCGGTGACCAGGTAACTCTTATCCTCATCGATTATGGCTTCGTTATTGGCAGGTTGTTGTATGCGGTATGGGGCTAATCTGGCTATATGACGCTTCCCCTGGCGCCAGCCAACCTGATATTCCTGGTCTGGTACGAACAGCTCACCCAGCAGGTGTTCTAACATTTCGGCGTCTTCTGCCGGGTCCAGGTCAAAATAGGTTACAGACAGCTCGGTATGCTCCAACGCAATAACACGCCCCAGGCCCCACAAAGATGCCTGCTCAACCTGGGGTACGGCCGTATTATCCCCGATAGGCTGCGCCCCTTGTGTGATTACCCACAATCGTGGCCATGAGCGGGGCGATTTAGCTCCACCGACCTGATTCATAGTTTGTAACAGATGGAGCAAACCACCGCAGCCAACAAGCTGAGCCTGCTGTAACGATGCTAACTCTTGCTCCACTTCTATTCTTCCGTCCAGTCCCCACAGGTAAAGAATACCGCCATCAGGAAGCGCGTTATGCTTATTTAGCGCCTGCAACAGACGCTGGAAATCTGCCGGTTCAGCCGGATTAAGCCGGAAACAATGACCAGACTCTTCTGCCCATGTTGAACCGGCACGTACAATGACGCACTGCTGCCCATAACCGGCTAACCGGTCGGCAATCGCCTGGCCTACTCCGTTATGATCGGCAAAGATCAACCAGTTTCCAGGTTCGGTAGCTGCCGGCAAGTCTAAGGCGGCATCCCGTTGTGCCTCCGGCCAGGTTACCTGATACAGCCAATTATTCAGCAATTCGGTCACGCTTCGCTTAAGCTTTTGGCAGCGCAAACCCTGTACCGTCAGAACAACCTCCCCCTCGGCATCAAATAACGATATATCCCCTACCAGAAAGTCACCTTCTTTTTCGGTTACCGTGGCCCGGCACCAGGTATCGCCTGCTGGTGTTTGTTGGAAAAAACAAACTGCATCTAAACCCACGGGTAAATAGGTATAGTTTGACATACCCGATGAGCCATTTAAGGCAGTTGCCAGCAAAACCTGGAAGGTAGCATCGAGCAATGTGGGATGGATATGGTAGGTGCTTAAGGCAGCACCACTATTGTTATTGCTCAAAGACACCCGGCCAAAACCCTGATCGGCCGACAACTGCCAAAAATGTTGCACACCCTGAAAATCCGGTCCATACTGCAATTTGATTTGTTCCATTTGCTGGTAGTGGCCGACCTTCGATATGGTATCCTGAGCCATATCTTGTATTTGCTCAGGCGTACCGTTCAGACGTTCTAAATCTGCCGGCTGCTGCCCCAACCGAATGGTACCTGTGGCATGAAGCACCCAGTTTGACGCAGACGTAGCATCCGAACTGCGACTATAGAATTGGAAATTGGTGCCTACTTCCCCTTCGGTCATAACCAACTGGACAATACGCTCACCCTCTTCCGTCAGGAAAAGTGCCTCTTTTAAGGTAATGTCGCTCAACGTATGAGGGCCGGGTCCCCAAACCTCCACGGCAGCGGCCGTAGCCATCTCGATATAGGCAGTGGCCGGGAAAACAATCCGATCTCTAATCCGGTGGTCTTTCAAATAAGGCAAGGCCCCGGTATCTAGCTCAACCTGCCACAGGTAGGTATTGGGCTGCAAAGCAGATTGTATATACTGCCCTAACAAAGGATGGGTCAGTTGCCCCTGACGGCGCAGCGCTTTACGTGGCCGTGCCCGTTCTTGCGGCCGTATTTTTTCAAACCAACAGGATTGGTACTGCCAGGGATAGGTGGGCAGCGAGATACATTGCCCCGTGGGATAGAGTTTGGACCAGGCTACACCCACACCAATGGTGTAGAGAGTACCCAATGTATGTAATAGTTGATTTCGTTCCGGTTGGTTCCGTTTCAGCGAGGGCAAGATGTGTAAGTCGCCTTCTCGCGGCCGGCACTCCAAAATAGAGCGGGCCAAGACGGGATGCGGCCCTAATTCGAGGAAAACATGATGGTCATCCGCTATGGCTTGTTTTACCGCCTGGGCAAACAAAACAGGTTGGCGTACATTTTCCCACCAGTAATGGCCGTTATACGCCTCATCGTCTGCCAATTGACCCGTAACTGTGGTGTAAATGGGGATTACAGCCGGATGGCATTGTAGATCTGATAATACCTCTAACAATTCGGCTTTCAACCGGTCCATTTTAGGGCTGTGGTAAGGCACTTCGGTTTGCAAAAAGCGAACGAATGCCCCCTGTTCTTTGATGGCTTGCTCAATCTTAACCAAGGCGTCGGCATCACCGGATAAGGTGATTGAATCAGGACTATTAATGGCCGCAATAGAAACCTGCGCTTCATATTGGCGCAGATAGGGCGCAACCGCCTCTGGGGAGAGACCGACAGCCAACATTTTACCTTCACCGGTGGTTAAGTGCTGCAAGCGGCTGCGATGGTAAATTACTCTGACAGCATCAGGTAAGGAAAGAATGCCGGCCACGTAAGCGGCTGCCACTTCCCCCGCACTATGACCAATAATGGCGGCCGGTTCAATGCCCCATGACCGCCACAAGGCTGCCAGGCCGACCTGAAGGGCAAAGTTGGTTGATTGAGCCACGTCTGTCTGGTGCATGCGCGAGTCAGCTTCTG
>JAWOIM010000069.1:0-7716 GCA_046484685.1 Chloroflexota bacterium
GTCGGCCAACTGCTCCTGCACATGGGCCGTCCAGCCGGCGATACGGCTCAGGGCAAACAGACAGGTAAACTGGTCTACCGGAATGCCGATCATATACAGCACCACGGCCGAATAATAATCGACATTGGCATACAGATTCCGCTCTACAAAAAAGTCATCCTGGCGGGTCAGGGCTTCAATACGGGCGGCTATTTTATACCATTGCCCCTGGCCCCCTTGTTGGGCCAACTCTTCGGCCATCGGGCGTAGGATTTTGGCACGGGGATCTTCCACCTTATAGACGCGATGGCCAATACCCATAACCCGCTTACCCGACTCCCGTGCTTCCGCATACCAGGCATCCACGTCACCTCGTTGGGCAGCATCCATAAACTGCTCCATCGCTTTCTGGTTAGCGCCGCCGTGAGCGGCTCCTTTTAGCGTACCCAGACCGGTGGTGATGGCCGAATAGACATCGGCCAGCGTGCCGGTGGTGACACGGGCGGCAAAGGTAGAGGCATTAAAGCCATGGTCGGCCAGCATCACCAAATAGGCATCGAGGGCTGTTACAGCCTCTTGAATTGGCTCTTCACCAGTCAACATGTAGAGGAAATTGGCGGCGTGGCCCAAATCATTGCGGGGGGCAATCGGCTCTTTATTATTGCGAATGCGTTCCCAGGCGGCCACAATGGTAGGGATAGCACCGGTTAACATCAGCGACTTTTTACGGGCACCTTCAGCCGAAATATCATCGGCACTAAGGTCAGTTAAGGCCAGACCGCTGACCACAGTCCGCAACACGGCCATGGGGTGGGCTTCGTGGGGGAAATTCTGCATGGTTTGAATAATGGCCGGGGGTAGGGTCCGGTTGGCCACCAGGGCGGCCTTGAAGGTATTTAACTGGGTCTCGTTAGGCAAATCGCCGTGCCATAACAGGTAAACCACTTCTTCAAATGATGCATTCTGGCCCAGGTCCATAATGTCATAGCCCCGGTAAATTAGTTCGCCCTTTTCGCCATCTACACGGCTCAGGCTCGACTCGGCGGCAGTTACGCCGGCTAATCCTTTAGCTGTACTCATTGATTGCTCCTTTGGGATATGGCGTGAAACGTGAAGCGTGATACGTGATGAAGAACCGTCACGTATCACGCTTCACGCATCACGTTGATTTGAGTCTTTCTCCATATTGTAGTTGGTAATATTCTTTAAACTCACCCTCTTTAATTTTGCGCCACCACCATTCGTTGTCACGGTACCAAACGGCCGTTTTCCGAATCGCTTCTTCTGACGTATGGCGTGGCTGCCAACCGAGAGCTTGAATTTTAGCCGTATTCAGGCTGTAGCGCCGGTCATGGCCGGGCCGGTCTTCGACATGGCGAATCAGGCTTTGCGGCTTGTCCAGCGCGTCCAGCAGAATTTCCACCATCGTCATGTTTTCCATCTCTACGGCCGTGCCGATATTATAGGCATGGCCCAGTTCCCCTTTGTGCAGCACCAGGTCGATAGCCTCACAGTGGTCAATCACATACTGATATTCGCGCATTTGACGGCCGTCCCCATAAACGGGCAGCGACTGACCGTCAATAGCGTTAGTGGCAAAGAGAGGCACCACCTTTTCCGGGTATTGGTAGGGGCCGATATTGTTGGAACCACGGGTAATGGTCACGGGTAAATTGTAGGTCACGAAATAAGCATTGACCAGCAGGTCGGCGCTGGCCTTACTGGCCGCATACGGGCTGCGCGGCTGCAGCGGGTCACTTTCCACGCTGGAATAGCCTTCTGGGATGTGGCCGTAGACCTCATCGGTCGAAATCTGATGGTAGCGCTCCAGGCCAAAACGGCGGGCCGCTTCCAGCAAGACGTAGGTACCGTTAACGCTGGTGCGAATAAAAGCGTCGGGGTCCAAAATGGAGCGGTCTACGTGGCTTTCTGCCGCAAAGTTAACAATGGTATCAATCTCATACTTCTGAATCGTCTCTTCGACGGTGACGGGATCACAAATATCACCCCGCACAAAATGGTAGCGGGGGTCGTCAGAGACATCGAGCAGGTTGTCCAGATTACCGGCGTAGGTCAATTTGTCATAGACCACAATGTTGTAATCAGGGTATTTGTCCAGCATGTAGAGGACAAAGTTGGCACCGATAAAACCGGCCCCACCGGTAACGAGTATATTTTTCATCCATTCACCTCATCATAGATTGTAACGTAACAGAGTTGTCCGGTAAAACGTATGTATAAATTCTTAAGATTGTCATTGCATGAAACGTGAAAACGTGAAACGTGTTGAACTTGTACAGAAGTCACCATTCCTGTGCAGCCCGCCCAACGTCACCGAAGAAGACGTCCTTATGCTGCGTTTGCCATAATAATAGTGAACGGTTACGGTTTTGCTTAGCGATCTTCGTGTCTTGGCGGTGAAAATCCAGGCCGGCTTAGACCTGCTCCGCCTGAGACTCATCTATACGAGCAATAATCCGTTTCAGCGAGGGTACCACTAAACATTCAATCTGTTCGTTGTCTTTCACTTGCTCAAACAGACCGTGCGGCACATTGTACTCCACCTCACTTGCGCTGTGCGACAAAGCGTGTTCAGAAGATAAGGTTATTTGTGATTCATTTAGCTTTGGCGTAAAGGGAACAATACGTAAGGGGCGCAAACGCAAGTAATAAGAACGAAACACGACAACTCCTCTGGAACGGCGTTGGTTTTCCCGGCGACCGAGAACAACGGCCGTCAGCCGCATAGGCTGCGCCTGCCAGATAGGCCACAGATAAACACCGGTCACAAATAGCCCGATCATCCCTAAGGAGAAAAGACAGAATGCCCCACCAAGTCTTGCGGATAAATCGCCGTCTTCAGACGGAACCAGACCAAACAAGGATAGAGAGCAGGCAAATCCACTTAACCCCAGCCCTAGCACAAGCGTAAGCAGCAATCGCTGTTGCAAATAGTTGCGATATGCCTGGTATGGATCAGGATGGCTTAGGGAATTTGTGGCGCGAGGTTGCACCGGTGCCGGTTGGGATGCAACAGTATCCGCTGAACTGATCGACTGCCCCGGTAAAGCCTCTACAACCGGCCGGCCCATAACCGATTGGGGGGTAGCCTGAGAAGCGTCCGCCTGCTCCGCTTCCCAATGAGCTACCAGGCGCACACCCTGCTTAAGTCGGGGAATACAGAGCAGTTGAATCTGGTCTCCTTCTTGAACACGGCTAAAATCTCCGCTCTGTACCACATAATCTACCGTCAGATTGTCAAGAGAAGCGGGTAATTCCTTTCCATCTGAACTAATTTGTACAGCGTGGGACGGCCGTACCGTTATCCGATGATGGGTCATACCAATAGGGTGGTGGGCCGATACCAATCGTTTTTGCCTAACAACACCTGTTAGCAATAAAACCGGTGCCCGCCACAATCGCCAGAGCATGCCGATTCCAATAGGAACCATAGCCGCTACGCCTAACAGCGTGCAAATTCCCAGGAGCCATGTTGATTCAACCAGGGCCATAATACCGGCAGCCATTATTATTATAAAAAAGAATAATCCGAAGAAAGACAGAAACACCATTCGCCAATATATAGGCGTGCGACTTTCTTGATATAGTGATCGTTTGTCCAAATCTTACCTCCTTTGAAAATAGACCATGGACGACGGCCCCTGATCAAGTCAGGGGTGGACGATGAATTTTCATATGTAGAACTTGTACGAAATCCTTTAAAAATTCGTTGCAGAGGGTGCGCCAATCCGGAAAATACCACTGCGTTCGCCTCGACGCGGAGCGTCTAACTGCTCATTCCCCGCGGCATGGAACGAGGGGGTTGAATGGATGCTAAAAATTCTGGGTTGCCAGGGTTATATACCAATCAATCAGGCGGCGGGCAATGCTGATAGGGGGTGGGATAAGGGGGAGGTTAACGGGTGTGTACCAGCCGGCCTCGGCAATTTCTTCCTCTTCCAGCCGAATGTCGCCCCCGGCATAGTCGGCCGTAAAGGCCAGCATCAAGGAACTGGGGAAGGGCCAGGGCTGGCTGCCAAAGTAACGGATGTTGGTCACATCCAGTCCCACTTCCTCTTTAACTTCGCGGCGCACAGTTGTTTCCAATGTTTCGCCCGGCTCCACAAAACCGGCCAGGACGCTAAACATGCCCGACGGATGGCGGTGAGAGCGAGCCAGCAGCAGGCGCGGCCCCTCTTCAAACCGGCGCACGACCGCCACAATGATGGCCGGCGAGAGGCGTGGGTAGACGGTCAGGCCACAAGCGGGGCACTTTTTGGCGCGTTCATGGTCTTGTAAAGCCATCGGTGTGGCGCAGCGGCCACAATATTGGTGGCTGCGGTCCCAATCAACAATTTGCACAGCGCGGCCGGCCAGGCTGAACTGTTCATCGGGCAAACGGCCGTATAACTGGCGCAGCCCATAAAAATTCATACCGGCGGGCGGGGCGGTGTCGTCGGCGACCTCGGCAGCGACATAGTGGGTAACGGCCGTTTCCTCTTCCCCTCCGCTCACATACCCTAAATAATGACTGCGCTGCCACAACAGCCCCAATTCATCCCCATCCACCACAAACGGCAGCCGGACCGGGCCGTCATCCCGTTCCACGACCAACAGCCGGTAACCTCGAAAAACAAAACAGCAGACTGGGCCGTCTGGCGGGCTCGGTGGTTGGAGGACAGAAGTAAAATAGTCGTTCATTGTAGCCTGGTTGCAAGGTGGCCAAGTTGCAGAATTATTTTGCCACCCTGTTACATTTAATCATAATCATCCGGCGTCGGGGTGGCCGGCGGTGGTGGTGGCTGGTAACTATCCGGCGTAGCCGTGGCCGGGGGAGGCGGCCCGGCCTGGTTGGTGGGCGACGGTGACGGCGTCGGTGTACTGGTCACTGTAGCCCCGGGGATACTGGTAGCCGTAGGCGTGGTTGTACCCAAAGTTGGGGTCGGTGAGGCCGTCTGGTTGGGATCAAGCGTGGGTGTAGACGTGGGCGTGCCCGGTGTGCTGCTGGTAGCAATTGGCGTAGGCGTGGCTGTTCCCCCTGTCAGTGTCGGAGTGGCTGTAGGCTGGCGGGGGTCGGGGGTGGGTGCCGGCTCCAATGTAGCCAGCGGATCGGCCGGCTGGATGGGTAGATCCAGCAGCGTGCCGTCTCGCAGCGGCAGCGGGTTGGGGGCTACAATTTGAATCACCTCTAAATACCATAGACTATCTGACGGTGGCCCTTTGCCACAGCCTAGTGGCCCCTCATACAGTCGCCAGATACCTTTCACCGTCAGGGTAACATCGGGCGCAACCTGGCGCATAATGCGTTCGTAGCCACGCCCATTAAGCTGCAATTCCTCAGCAACCAGTGCCCAGCGAATAACAGGGCCATTATACAGAGTACAGTTGGGCAGCGGCAGCAGAATAGGAGTGCCATTGACTTGAATAGAGTGGTGGATATAGGCAAAGGGGTCTTCGTTAAGCCGGCTGAAGGTCACGCTTTCCGGCTCACGACTGATGATCAGGGCGGCCGGCGTAGGGTTGGGACGGGCCGGTTTTAACGGACGGTTCTGGGCTTGCTGCCAGTTAAACAGCAGCAGACCCAAACAAAGCAGCAGCAGCAAAGAGCCGACCGCCACGGCCGGGAGCAGGTAATGAAGCGGTATTGGTTTTTCAGATGGTGATGCCGATGAATTCATGCGTATTGCGTAGTGCGTAGTGCGTAGCGACTATACCCACTACACAGTATGCACTATGATTTGTTAATTGGTATTTCGCCACTTGCGGCCCAAATTGAGTAACGGCCGGTGATGGACCCACCATTCGGCAGTTAAGAACAGCAGCGCCAAACCGATGAGCCAGGGCCAGAATTCGCGCTGGCCGATATTGCCTTCAGTGGCGGCCTCAACGCTGCCCTGACCCAGTTGCAGGCTGGCGGCGGGCGCGATGTTGGCCTCAGCCGTATTGAATAAGTTGACGGCAAAACGGGCGGGCGGGCGACTGCCGCTGCTCTCTTGCAGCGTCACCTGATAGATGCCGGGTTGAATAGTCTCGTTGAACAACACGGCCGTTTCACCCACCTCACTGCGCCATTGGCTGCCGTCTGGTTTGGTCACCGTAACGGCCGTTGTGCCGGCTCCCGGCAAAATCGTTACCGGATCGCCCGGCTGAATGCCGGTCATCGTGTCAAAGGCATGGCCGGGATTCAACCAGTCCGTAATGTTAGCCATTAAAATAGGAAATGCAATCTGCAAGGGCAAATCGGAATCACGTACATCGAAGGTAAGCAGGGCAATACGACGACCATCTCGCTCGCCGGTCAGGAGTAAAGGGCCACCGTCCGCCTGAATCACCGTTTGGCCCCACGGAGCGCTTACGGCCTGCGCCTGGCGAATGTTAATGGAACGCCAATCTACAAATTGAAGCAATGAGGACTCAGTTATACGAATAGCAGCCGTATTGGTGAAAGGGCCGCTGCTGCTGTACAGTTCCGCGCCGGGTTGGGGATTGATGATAAACAGGTCACCGTCGGGTAAAGGATCAGGCAAGGGTACCCCATCAAATACGTAAAGGTCGAACTGATCTTCTGCGGTGGGATCGGTCAAAATTGGGCTGTCGGGAGCCACCTTAAAGGCATTAAGGCCGGGCAGAATGCCGAAGACTTGCTCCAGGAAGAGGTTGCCCTCAGTAACAAGCAAAGTGCGGTTGGTCACCTCCCCTTCATGCACGGCCCAGGCTACGTCGTCGAGAGGTAAGTAGTCACCGTCGTTATCACTAAGATTGGCCTGAATAACGACCGTTTCCGCCGGCAGATCCCAGGTAGAGACGGCCGTTTCCCCCGCCGGCACCGTCAGCCGGCGCGAGTCAAACAGTGCGCCGTCCAGCCGGATGGCCAGCAGCACCTGCCGCTCAAGTTGTCCTGCATTATAAACGCCGGCAAACAGTTGAGGACCCTCATCGCTGTCACGGGTGGCCAGGGCGCTAATGGCCAGATTTTCGCCACTGCTGCCGATGGGCTGGTAAACGGCCGTGACCGGCAGCGGCGGCAAATCCAACGGCAAGCCTCCGTCAGATAGAATCAGGATTTGGGCATCCTGGTAGCCCTGGGCCGCTCCGGCCGCCAGGGCAAAGGCGGCCGGCCAATCGGCCCCGGCCGGAACCGGCCGGGCCGCATCGAGAGCCTGGCGCAATTGCCCCCGGTCATTGGTGGCCGCTGCCAGGACTGTAGCCGTTTGCCCTACCTTGATGAGCGTCATCTGGTCACTACCGCTGAGGTTGTTAATCAGTTGGTGGACTTCGGCTCTGGCGGCCTCAAAACGGCTGGGGTCTACGTCGGTGGCTTGCATCGAGGCGGAAGCGTCCAGCAGGACCACCACATTGCCGCTGACCAAAGAGGGGACAGGTAAAAACGGCCGGGCCAGAGCAAAAACCAGGGCGGCCAGAATCAACAGTTGCAAAATCAGCAGCCAATTACGCCGCAGCTTTTGCCAGGGAGCGTTGGCTTCCCGGTCCCGCAGCAGTTTTTGCCACAGCAGGGTACTGCTCACCAGCACCTCCTGCCGCCGCAGCCGCAGCATATACATCAAAATAACCGGCACAGCCAGCAGACCCAGCAGCAGCGCCAGAGGAGTTAGCAAAGACATAATTGCCAGGATCATACCACAGAAATAAAAAAAGGCCGTTCTGATGCCCTCAAGCATCAAAACGGCCTTTTGATTAGTTACTGTTTAGACTACCAGCGCTACCAGCGGCGGTTGC
>JAWOIM010000083.1:0-4042 GCA_046484685.1 Chloroflexota bacterium
GGCCGGGTCGACGCCAATGCGCCGCCGCTGCCGGCGAGCAAACAACCAGCAGGCCAGGGAAACAACGGCCGTTATGAGTAAGAGAAGTAATAGTCGTTCGATCATAGTTACGTGGTGGCGGAACAGCGGAGTGGCAAAGTGACCTTGCCACTCCGCTACTCCGCCACTTTGCTGCCCAGACCAAGCTGGTAATACATAAAACAGCCGGCGCAAAAACCGACAAACAAGTTTAGCGCAGCCAGAAAAATAACAATGCCCACCAGGGTCCAGCCAACCAGGGGCGCACCCAGCCAGAGGGCCACCGTGGCCAGCACCAACACCGCGCCGCCCAGGCCCTGGGCAAACTGGTGCGGGCCGGTATGGTCGGCCACGGGATCCGGCTGCAGCAGCCCGGCCGGCCGCAAAAGCTGCCGGTAGATCTGTTTGAAGAGGGCGGCCTGGGGAACGGCCGTGCCCAGCAGCATCACCAGGGCCACAAACGCCACCAGCCACAGCCAATCGGTCACAAAAGCCAGCGCCAGCAGGCCAATGATAAAACTTTGATTAACGCGCAGTGCAGCCTGATCAACCATTTTGACCTCCAACGTAGTGCGTATTGCGTATTGCGTAAAGGGTAAAAGTCCTACGCACTACGCACTACGCATACCCCCGGCAATCGAGGGAATAATCATCAGCGTATCGCTCTCCGCCAGCTCTGTCTCTTCCCCGTCCAGATAGCGCACGTCCTCCTGGTTGAGGTAAATATTGACAAAACTGCGCAGCTTCTCGCCTTCAAACAAATGGGGCCGCAGGTCGGCGTGCTGCCGGGTCAAATCATGCAGCGCGATACCCACCGTGCCTCCTGTTACCTGTACCGCACTATTACCGCCGGTATACGGCCGTAACGGCGTTGGAATACGAATCGTTGGCATAACACTCTCCTCTTTGGAATTACGAATTATGAATTATGAATTACGAACTGCTTCTCACTTTCCACTTCTTACTTCTTACTTCTTACTCCTTACTTCTTACTTCTCACTGAATACTGACCTCTTCCTCCACAAACCCCGAACGGTCGGCGGCCAACTGCCAGGAGCGGCTGTGGGTGGGGTTGCCCTGCAGGACCTGGGTGATCAGGTAAGAGTAGCCGGGCCAACTGGCCCAGGCCAGGTCGCGGGGTGAGGCCACCGGCTCATCGTCGGGATGGCTGTGGAAAATACCCACCACGTCCAGCCCCGCCATCATGGCCGCCAGCTCCACATCGCGCCAATCATCCTCGGCTATGCGAAAGCGGACCCGCTGCTCTTCCCGGTCGGGCCAGACGTTGGGCAGCGGTTTAACGGCCGTTACCAGATTTCCGTCGGCCGTTACCTGCCCCAGCAACAAACCACACCCCTCATACGGGTAAGCCGCAGCGCCGTGGGCTTTAATTTCATCATGTAAGGCTTTGCTTAATTGTAACATGGTTGCAAAGTTGCCGAGTGGCGCAGTGGCAGAGTGGTAGGGTAGCAAAGTGACCCCGCCACCTCGCCCCTCTGCTTCACTCCGTCCAAAAACGTTCGCTCAAATATTTAAAGCCGTTGTCCGGCAAAATGGTGACCACTACGCCTTGGCGCAGCCGTTGGCCCAGATTAACGGCCGCCACCACCGCGGCCGCTGCCGAAATACCGCCAAAGACCCCTTCATGCCGGGCCAAAAAGCGGCCCATCTCATACGCCGCTTCGGTACGGACGGCCAGGTTCTCATCGGCCAGCGACTCATCGTAAATGCCCGGCTTAAGGGCCGAGGGCATATGTTTCAACCCTTCCAGCCCGTTAAAGGGGCTGTCCGGCTGCATCGAGAAGCAGCCAATGGCGGGATTAAATTCACGCAGGCGGCGCGTTGTGCCGGTAAAGGTGCCGCTGGTGCCCAGGCCGGCCACAAAATGAGTGACCTGGCCCGCCGTCTGTTCCCAAATTTCCGGACCGGTGGTCAGGTAATGGGCCTGCCAGCTCGCTTCATTATTATACTGATTGGCATAATATAGGGAAGGATCGGCCGCCGCCAGCCGCCGCGCCTCCCGAATAGCCCCGTCGGACCCTTCCAGAGGATCGGTAAAAATCAGCTCCGCCCCATACGCCCGCAAAATAGCGATCCGTTCTGGGCTGGCATTTTGGGGCAGCGTCAGCTTGATTGTGTAGCCACGTGCCGGCCCTAGCATGGCATAGGCAATGCCCATATTGCCGGAGGTAGAGTCCAGCAGCGTCATGCCCGGCTGCAGCAGCCCGTTCTGTTCGGCGGTGCGAATAATGTGCAGCGCCGCCCGATCCTTGACCGAGCCGCTGGGATTAAACCATTCCGCTTTGGCCAGCAGGGTCACAGTCGGGGCCAGGCCGGCCCATTGGGCCACCCGGCGCAAGTTCAGCAAAGGGGTGTTGCCTACCTGAGCGGCAACGTCGTGGGAGGAATCGCTATAGGGGGAAGTAACCGGTTGGGTTAGCGCAGCCGGTTCGGCCGCGTTAGAAATAGTTGTCAGCATCATTGCAGGTTTACCTTAAGTCTCTAGAGAACCCGGAGGTTTAAAAACCCCTGGTTTCTGTGGAACGGCAACAAAAAACGGTCGCAGCTTACAGCCACGAGCGCACACTCTATCGTTACGCTGCGAGGGTAGCCACCACCGGTTGTCTGTTGAATCGCTTACTTAAGGCTGAGACAAAGGTGGTTAACGCCCTCGCCTCATACACCTGCAATATTGCCTAATCATTTCAATTAACCTCATTGTCAGTCAATCTTGAAAAATCAATGTGTCCACTGGAAAAACCGAGTTTTTAGCTAAACAGCGTCACAATCACCAGAGTAGTTGACCTTGAAAAACTCGGTTTTTAGACCTTTTTTCAGCAGAGTCATCAATTCACATTGATTTGTATGGGTGAAAGTATAACAAAGCCATCTCTCATGTCAAATAAGAGGTTGATAAATGTGTAATTATCCTTTCATAGACCCCACCATCCTAAATGGGTCTTGGGGACCGGCGCTGATCCTGTTATTATTAGAGAAGATGAACGGTGACTCTCTAATGACCGCCCTATGGCGTATTTATAATCGGCCCCAACGGCCGTTACTCTGGCAGCAAAACGGCCGCCAGGATGACGGCAATCTCCCCTGGGACGACCCCGCCTTTTCCGAGCGGATGCTGCGCGAGCATCTGGATGAATCCCATGGGGCCGCCTCGCGCATAACGGCCGAACGAGAGGCCCAACTCAACTGGCTCTGGTCAAAGCTGGCGCTCAGCGAGGACAGCCGCCTATTGGACATCACTTGTGGGCCAGGACTGTACGCCGTGCCCCTGGTCCAACGGGGCTGCCGCGTCACGGGTGTCGATTTTGGTCCGGCGGCCGTGGCCTATGCCCGCCGCCAGGCGGCCGAGCAGAACGTGGCCGACCGCTGCCTGTTCTACCAGCAGGACGTGCGCCAGATGGATTTTGACGGCGCGGGTTTTGACGCCGCCCTTTTGCTCTACGGCCAACTGGCCGTTATGCCGCCGGAGGCGGCCCAAGACGTCTTGCAGCGCACGGCGCGAGCGCTGCGTCCCGGCGGCCGGCTCTGCCTGGAGCTGCTCAACCCGGAGCGGGTGGATAAACGTGACGGTCGCTGGTGGTATACGGATGATACGGGATTGTGGGGGGAACGGCCGTATCTCCACCTGGGCGAACGCTTTTGGGACGCCGCCCGGCGGGCCTCCATCGAACGCTACCTCATTTTACACCTGGAGACGGGCCAATTGGATGAAATCAACCTGTGTGATCAGACCTATACGCCTGAGGAAGTGAAGGCCATGCTGCAAACGGCCGGTTTCAACCACACCGACCATTATCCCGCCTGGGATAGGCTGCCTCTCTACGATGCCGCCGAATGGCACGTTTATATAGCGACTCGTTAGGGTACGGTACGTCATAAAAACTTCCGGCTCTGGGAATTCGTGGGGAGCTAGCCGTATTGCGTATTTCGTATTCCGTAATTCTCTCTGGCTACGCAATACGAAATACGCAATATACTTTGACAACTCCCCGGAATCCTGAAGACC
>JAWOIM010000129.1:0-3250 GCA_046484685.1 Chloroflexota bacterium
TAAGCGGATTGTGGGTGAGTGTCTGGGGCAGAAGGTAATATAAAAGGGTAGCGGCCGTTTTTACTTCTTACTTTTTACTTTCTACTTTCTACTTCTTACTGGATCAATCCCAACTCGCGAGCGCGGGTCAGGGCCTGGACGCGGTTGGAGACGCCCAGTTTGCTGTAGATGCTGTTGTTGTGGGCTTTGACGGTGCCGATGACAACGGTGAGGCGATCGGCAATCTGGCGGTTGGTGAGGCCCTGGGCCAGCAGGGGCAGCACCTCCAGTTCGCGCTCGGTCAGGGGATCAATGAGGGTGGCGGCAGGGGCTGGGAAAGGTGGTTTTTCGGGCAGGGGCGGGATGGGGTTGTTGAGTTCGGTTTGAGCCAGGGTAACGGCCGTTCCTAAATCCGGCGGCACCATTGTCAACAACGCAGGGGAAACGGCCGACCGCATAGGGCGCAACTGCTGCTGCACGGCCGTTTTTGTCTCCTGACCGGCAGCGGGATGATCGTCCACCAGCAGCAGCAGGGACAAGGCGGCTTCCACACGCCCTAACTGCCATAAAAAGTGACCGACGGCAGCCAGGATGGCCAGCAGCAGGGTCGTAAACTGAATCTCGGCGGCAATATCGAGTGCCTGACGAAACTGTTGTTGTGCCAATTCGTAGTTGTTTTGGGCCACGGCCGTTTTAGCCAGGCCATGAACGGCCGTGGCCAGCCCTCCCTGATCATTGCTCTGCCGGTAGAGGGCCACACTGCGGCCAAACAAATCGCGGGCCTCATCATATTGCTGGCGGCGCCAGGCCACATCGCCCAGGTTGTTCAAGGCCAGGGCCATGCCTTCCCAGTCAGAAAATTGTTGGCGCAGGGCATAACCGGTCTCAAAATGACGTTGGGCCGCCGCATAATCGCCCAGCGCCAGCGCCGCCTTTCCCAGTTCGTTAAGGCAGTAGGCCATGAACCAGCGATCCTGCGTTTGCCGGCAAATGTCGTAAGCGGCCTGAGCCTGGGTTTGGGCCTGCTCATAGCGACCCTGGGCGTAGGCGCTGCTGGCCAACAGGTAGAGGGCCGTTTGCAAATTGCTGAGCTGATTGTGGGCCGCGGCTGTTTGCCGGGCCTGCTTAGCCAACTCTTCTGCCTGTTCATAATCACCGTCAATTGAGGCCAGGGTGGCGAGACCCAGCAGTGGATCGGTGGCCTGCCCCGGCAACGGCCGTAAACCGAACTGCCGGTGAATAGCCAGGCATTCGTGTAGGACTTGTGCGGCTTTGTCAAACTGCCCCAGCCGGATAGCCATCCAGCCCATTTCCGACAAGAGTCGGGCCATGACCGGCGTCTGCACCTCAGACGCAGTGGCAGCAGCCAGGGCCGCTTCTAGCAGGCCGGCTGCTTCCCGGTAGCGGCTTTTGAGGTGGCAAAACATGGCCAATGGTTCAATGGCCCGGTCGAGGGCGGCGAACTGCTGCTGCTGTACAGCCCACTGCCAGGCAGTGCGGATATTTTCCATCTCGGCAGCGATTTCGGCGGCGGCTTCCAGTTGGCCACTGCCTAACATGGCGTCGCTCTGCCGGTACAAAAAGTCGAGGTAATAATCGGCGTGGCGCTGGCGGGTTTCTGCTTCTTTGGCGGCCGATTGGCGCAACTGGTTTTCACCGTACTGGCGTAATAGCTCGTGGACCTGGTAACGGCCGTTGGCTTCCCAGCGCAGCAATGATTTATCTACCAGACCGGTCAGCAGCGACAGGTCGGCCCCGGCCACGGCTGTGGCCGCTTCCCGGCGAAAGCCGCCGCGGAAAAGGGCCAACCGGGGAAACGTCTCTTGCTCGGCGGGGGCCAGCAGCGACCAGGAATGGGTGAAGACGGCCTGCATACTGCGGTGGCGGTCGGCCACGTTGCGCAGCGGGGAGGTGAGAAAGGTTAAATTGCGCTCAATTTCGGTGACAATGGTGGCGCAGTCCAGGCTTCTGGCCCAGGCGGCGGCCAGTTCCAGGGCCAGCGGCATGCCTTCGACCAGTTGGCAAATACGCAGCAGGTGGGGCTGTTCCGCCTGGGGCGAAAACCCGGGCCGGACGCGGCGTGCCCGCTCTACAAACAACTGCACGGCATCAAAGACTGCGATCTCAGGCCAGGGAGCAGCCGCCTGCTCGACCGGCGGATAAGGCAGGCCGGCCAGGGGATAGAGCCACTCCTCCTGCAGATAGAGGGCAGTGCGCGAGGTGACCAGCAGCCGCACGCCGGCGCACTGCTGCACTATCTGACTAAGCAGGCCGGCCCCATCGAGCAACTGCTCAAAGTTGTCCAATACCAGCAGCAACTCTTTGCTGGCCAGATGGTTGAGCAGTTGAGCCTGGGAATCGCCCCGGCCCGGCGCGGCAATGTCCAGGGCCTCGGCCATGGCGGGGACCAGGAAGGCGAGCGTGGACACCGCCTGCAGGGGTACAAAAACGACACCATCGGCAAAGTGGCGGCCGGCACCGCTGGCCACTTCGAGCGCCAGCCGTGTTTTACCGATACCGCCGGGACCAAGCAGCGTCAGCAGGCGGCAGTCGGGGTTGGCCAGAAGCCGGTCGATTTCGGCCGTTTCTGTCTGGCGGCCGATGAAGGGGGTCAACGCTTTTGGTGGCAACACGCGGCCATTATAGCAGAGAAATCAAGGTGGAGAAGGCTTACAGGGGCAAGGGATTCACGCTGGCGGCGGGGCCAGAGTGGGGTGCAGGTCGGCATAGTTTACAATTGTCATTCCGACGAGTCTTCGAGGAGGAATCTTTCCGCCTGTCGAGTAGAAAGATTCCTCGTTCCGAAGACTCCACTTGGAATGACAGGGCAACATTGAATTTGTAAAAGAGCGTTGATTGTTGTGCAAACCATGCCAAAATTTGTCAACAGAAGTCGTCGTTAAGGGCAACGGCCGTTCCCCGTATCCAACCCCCTTCACCCGGACCAATCTGGATTTCGTACCAGCCCACCTGTTTGTGAATGGCTTCGGCCCAGCGGCCTTTTTCCAGCCGGGCCATCAATCAATAGTGTGAAAACTGCTGCTGGGCATACTTGTGCAACATGCGCAGTTCTTGCCGGTAGATGTGGCGCATGAGCGGGGGCATGCCCCACCGTTCCAGCAGCCCTTTCCAGCCAGCCTGAGCATCCCAAACAGTCTGAATGGTCACCGTAGAGCGAGATGAATCAGCCGGCTGCACCGTAAAGGTGGTCACCATGCCGGTGTCTATGTCTGTCTCAGCCAAAACAACGCCTGGTTCTGGTTCGGTTACG
>JAWOIM010000163.1:0-2930 GCA_046484685.1 Chloroflexota bacterium
CCAGCCCCGTGCCTGCTTGAGCCAGTAGCGCAAAACCAGCCAGCGGGCCACTTCTTCAAACAGACCGGCGCTGAGTCCGGCGGCCAGCGCCAGCAGCGGCAGCGGCCATAACCCGATGCCCCAGCCGCCGGTCAGCAGGCCGGTGGCCCAGTTAAAAGGGATGTGGCCGACTTGGGAGAGGATGAAGGTGAGCGCCCCGACGCCAAAGACTGTCCAGCTAATGCCGTAACGCCGTTTGATCCAGCCGCCCAGCAGCAGCGGAAACAGAATCATCAGCGGGAACTGGAAGAGGAGCATCACGGCTGCTAACAGATAGTTGACTTCAGCCGCGGCCGTTTCTGTAGACGTTTCCGGCACAAATGTATCATCTGCGCTGCCTTGCCAGGCGGCAGCGGCCGTTTCTTGCCAGCCGCGCAGCAGGAATTGGGAACCGGCCGCGCGGTTGTGGTATTTGACCAGCAAATGGGGCGGCTCTTGAGCATACCAGGCGTCATGGGTGGCGCCGGCGGTGGTCATGGTGACGTGCCAGGTCTCAAACGTGCCCGCCGGCGTGGTCACGCTCTCAGCACCGATGACGCGCAGATTGGTGGTAAACTGGGCACCGGTGTTGGCCACCAGCCCGCGATAATGGGCGGCGTAACCGTCGGCCAGCGGCAGCGCCCGCTGCACCTGGAGGCTCTGGTCGTTGTCGATAATCAGGCCGCTGCGGTTGATGGTGCTGCTGCTGGTGGTGCCGTCGGCGGCTGTGGTATTGATGGTGATTTGCCGGTCGTCATAGCTGGTGGCGTAGGCCACGCCGCCGCGCTCCATCTCCGAGGTGCGGGGCAGCAGATCGTGGCCCAGCAGCATGAGGCCGCTGTCTACCCGGCTGGGCAGGGTGACGGTATAGGTTTGCTGCCAGCCGGTGGGGGTGGTGTGCCATTGCCAAACGGCCGTTCCCACCCGTTCCCCCTGAGCGCCGATGACATCATATTCACTGCTCTCACCATCCTGCCAGGGAGCAGCGCCGAGGACAATCTCGTCACCAACTGCGCCACAGGCGGCTAGAAAGAGCAGGGCGAACAAAAGGGGTACAAGTTGATACGGTTTCATACTAAACAGGTCCACAGTGCGTATTGGGTATTTCGTATTGCGTAGCGCTACGCAATACGAAATACGCAATACGAAATACAGTTAAAATCCCAAAGACTCTAAAAACTCCTTTATCACCCGGTTGGTAAATTCAGGGTTATCCTGATTGGCATTGTGGGCAGCCTGGGGAATGATGTGATAGCTCACGTTTGTTTCCCTTTCTGCCCACCGGGGCATGTCGCGACGAATGGTGCCGGCCCGATCGTTGTCGCCATGAACGAGCAGCAGGGGCACCTCAATACGCAGCGACGGATCTCCTTTCTCATTGACGGCCATTGTGACCGCTTGCCAAATAGTGGCAAAATCGGCCCTGTCGATTTGCCGGGCGGCCTGCAAAGCGTAGCTCTGTACGGCCGGTGTCTGGGCCGTGCTGCGGGCAATCGTCTGCGTAAAATGACTGTAGGGCCAGAGGCGAAAAAGGGGCAGTGAGGCCTTTAACGCCCAGATTTCCCAGCGGCTGTAGGCTTGGGCGATGGGGGTTGAACCGATAATCATCATGGCCTGTACGCGTTGCGGTGCCTGCCGGTAAAGGTATTGGGCAATGTAGGCACCCAACGACTGGCCGCAGAGAACGGCCTGTTCAACGCCCAACTCATCGAGAATGGCCAGCATATCCTGGGTACATTGTGCCAGCGAAAAACCGGCCCCAATCGGCTGCGATTTCCCGTGTCCGCGAGCGTCCCAGACGAGCAGGCGATAGTGGGGGGCAAACGCATCGACCTGGGCGTTGAACATGCGGTGGTCCATGGTTGCGCCATGCATAAAGACGAGCAACGGCCGTTCCGCCGGACCGCCAATCCAGTAATGTAGCGGGCAGCCGTCACGGAAAAGTGTTCGTTCACTGAGAACGGCCGGAGTGTTCATAAAATCAGTCATTGTCACCTTCAGTTTGGTAAGTAGTAGTTGCAGCTAACTTGCCTTAAGGAGGGACCATTCTGCCAGACATTACGTAATTTGCCATAAGCAGGTTTCAGAAAAATATGGTCTATCAATTATCAACCGGGTTCAGGCTGGCGGCTGCGTTTGTGCCAGGGCATCTGCCAACTGCCTTCGCCACCCACGCGGATGTCGCGCTGCTGGAAGAGGAACCAGGCCGCAGCCGTAAACAGCAGCGTCACAACCAGGATGCCGGCCAGCCAGCTCCACTCCAGACCAGCGACGGCATCACCGCCCTGATAATAGTAAAGAGGCGTCAGTTTTACGGCCGTTTCCAGGTTATCGTTGAGCCGGTAAAGGCCCATCAGCAGATAGTTGCCCACCAGCAAGAAGCCGGTCACCATGCCCGCTAATCGCGCCGAGGGCAGTAGAAAACTGAGCAGCAAAGCCAGCGCCCCAAACAGCAGAAGCTGGGCTAGCAAAGGGATAAAAGGCAGTAGGAATTCTAGCCAGGTCAGATTTAACTGTGTCTGGCCGCTGGGTACGGCCCAACTTAACCAGCAGACCAACAGGACAATGACCGTGGCCGCGATCAGAGCCAGCATCCGGCTAATAAACAGACTGGTACGGCTGATGGGATGGGCCAACACCAGGTCCAGCACGCCCCGCTCCTCATCGCCGACCAGCATACCGGCGGCAGCGCCGATGACGAAGATGCCGATAATCACGGTCATATAGCCAAAGAAGTAAGCATCCAGATAGCCGGACGGCGTCATAAAGAGATCAAGATCGGTAACGCCAATAAACGCCATCATCTCCGGCGGGTAGGCGGCCAGAATCTCCTCCACACCCAAGATGTCCACGACCGAATCGTACATGAAGACCATCATCAGGCTGTAGAGGCTCAGGCCAATACTCCAACC